>JBAPMH010000578.1:0-2174 GCA_049278515.1 Chthoniobacterales bacterium | reverse complement strand
GTAATTGGGTGAATATCGAAGGCGGAGCCGACGAGCTTCGCTTCCATCATTCCCGAAATCTGGATGCGAGCGGACTCGATCTTCACCGGCTCGCTGGTCTGTTCGCGAATGGCGTTGGTGAGCTGCTCGGCCGTTTGCGTCGGGCTGATGAGCAAGTGAATGAGCGCCGTCTGTTCGAGCCGGAGTTTTTCCGGGACATCGAACGCCATCTGGCCCCAATCGAGTTTCTGCAAGGCGGCATCGACATCCTCAAGAGAGCTGGCCGGTTTCGGATTCTCCGCTGCGGTTGGCGCCATTCGCGGATGACTGGAGGGCAAATGGGGATTCGGGGTGCCTGCTGGTCCAGCGCCGGACGACGCGTTCACTGGTGGCGGGGCGGGAGCAGGCGGCGCCCCCGGCGCCTTTTCTTGCTTTTCCGCCTTGGGCGCCATAGCCGGCGGGGCCTCCTCGATGACGGCCGACAACGGCGCATTTCGCAAGTGCTGCCTCAACCGCACAAAGCCAAAGAGAGCAATTACCGCCAGGAAAGAGAAAATTCCTGCCGCAATGGCCAGCTTTGTTTTCATGAATTCCTGCCCGCGGAGAGCATTCCAGCGCAACCCTAAGGCGATTGGAATCCAAAAAAGCGCGCTCATTTTGGCGCTGACAACCGGAGGCCCATTCGTCATCTTCTTCCGCGCGGCGCCCGCAAATTCATCAGCCTCAGATGGCCATCCTCTTATCCCTTATCACCTGTCCCGAGTGCGCTCACGAAGCCGCGGAAGCGATGCCGAGCAATGCCTGTGTGTTTTTCTATGAGTGCCCGGAGTGTCACGCGCTCCTCAAGCCGAAGCCGGGAGATTGCTGCGTATTCTGCAGTTATGGATCTGTTCCCTGTCCGCCCCGGCAGGACGGAACCAACTGCTGTTCCTCCGCCCAAACCGCGGTGAATCAGTCCACCTCAACCGCCGAAGAAGCATGAAAAAAGTAAACGCGAACGATCTGCCTGAGTCGTCCTGGTCTTCGCCAACTGGAAAATTCTCAGGCGCCGGCAAACATGTCTCAGAAGCTTTGGGGAGAAAGCCGCTCTCGATGGACCTGAGGGAGCGCCACCCTTTTGATGTCGAGATTAGCCGCATTCCTCCGGGCAAGTCTCCGTGCCCTTACCATTCGCATAGCGCGCAGTGGGAGTTCTACTATGTCCTTTCAGGTCGAGGGGTGGTCCGGCACAAGGATGGAACGACGCCGATCGAAACCGGCGACGCCTTTATCTTTCAGCCCGAAGAGCCTCATGGATTTACGAACGACAGCTCCGAAGACCTGGTGCTCTTCATTGTAGCGGACAACCCGATCGGGGAGTCGGCCTATTATCCGGACAGCAAGAAATGGCTGGTCCGTTCGCCCGAACGAAGACTCATGCGCGGCGAGTCGCTCGATTACTACGATGGAGAGGAAACGCTGTAGCCGTTAGAACCCGCCCAGCTGACGGAACCACTGCAGAGCGCGCCGCACCTCCGACATCTTCAACTGGTGTCCGCCGCTGAATTGTTCGAGCCGGACGCGCTTGAAGCCGGTGCGTTCGAGAGACGCCTTAACCAGAATATGACTCTGGGGGAGCGCAACGGTATCGCGATCGCCGCTGCTCAGCCAAACCGGCACTTCGAGAAAACCCCGGCCTGGCTGATAAGTTTTGTAACCCTCGCTGAGGCGATCCTCATTGATCCCGCTCAGGAAAAATCCGCAGATCCTGACCGATCCGCTTTTCGCCAGCATCGCGCCGAGAGTGCCGCTGCGTTTGGATCCACCGGAGAATCCCGCGAAGGCCATCGGCCATCGCGCACTCTGCGGCCACTCTTTTCGAATGGCTTCCAGCGCCGCCGCCAGCATGGCAAGGCGCCACTGAGTCGAATCGATGCGCGGCCTGATCGTGGCGTCGGATCCGAGCACGATCCAGCCTTCGGCGGTCGCGGGAGCGCGATACCATTCGGCGTCCATCACGCTGGTGCGATTGAAGTCGCTCGTGGAAGTGACGATGAGGATCGGCCAGATCCGAGCCGGGTCGAAGGAAGGCGGAAAGGTCAGGACCGCGCGCCCGGTATCCACTCTTGGGTTGCCCGCCGCCGCAGCAATATCCTGAAAATATTTTGAGATGGGGAAGCGGATCTCGATCTTTCCGCCGGGCTGAACTTGTTGGC
>JBAPMH010000577.1:0-2392 GCA_049278515.1 Chthoniobacterales bacterium | reverse complement strand
CCTTGAGCTTCTTCTTCACGCTCGAGACCTTCATGCCGGTCGCGCGTTCGGGGCGGACGAGCGCGGCCGCTACCAGGAGACCGGCGACCGCGTCGGCGTTCACCACCGCTCTCGACATCAGGTCGGTGCGGTACTCCTCGTAGGCGTGCGCCAGCACGCCGTTGACGATGCGTTCGTCGACGTTCGCCTCGCGGAGCCACTCGGCGGCGAGCCGGGCGTGCTGCGCACCTTCGTCACCGGTGTGGTCCTGATCGAGGTCGTGGAACAGACCCGTGAGACCCCAGAGTTCCTGATCCTCGTCGAAGCGGCGCGCGAGCGAGCGCATCACGCCTTCGACCGAGATCAGGTGCCGGTAGGTCGTCTCCTTCAGGCATCGTTCGTGCGCGAACGCGTGCGCGGTTACGCGATCCATGGCCCTATCGGTCATACGTGCCCTAGCCCTCGTTCTCCGGGAGCCCGAACGACGCCTCATCGACGGGGATCGGAGCCCTGCCGCCCGACAAGAGCTGATGGCTCGCCACGACCGACTCAGCGACGTCGACGATCTTCCGGTTGGTCCGGCGCGCATGGTCGCGCAGCATCTGGAACGCATGCTGCTCATCGATGCCGTGACGCTCCATCAAGATGCCCTTCGCTCGCTCCGTGATCGCCCGTCGTCCGAACGCACCCTCGAGCGCGTGGTACTCGGCGAAGCGCTCGAGCGCGATGTCGATCGAGCTCTGCATCTCCTGCAGATCTCCACCGTTGGCGATGTAGGAGAAGATGCCGATACGAGCCGCTTGGTCGATGAAGGCGCGGTCCTGCACGTCGAGGATGGCGATGACCGGACACGCCGCCTCGCGCACGATCGTACGGATGAGCTCCAGGGACTGGTCCGAGTGCTCACCGACGATGACGAGGGCGACGTCGGGGAGTTCGGCGGCCGTCACCTGGCCGACGTCGGCGAGATGCGCCTCTCGGGCGACGACCACATGGCCGAGCGACGTGACCGTCGCGGTGACTTCACGGAACCGTTCGGGCACGCCGTCGACGACGAGTACGCGGAGCCTGCTCGCTTCCCCGTCCACCGCGTTGAGTCCCTCCCTCGTCACCTATCCGCGGTTCCGTAGGAGTGCTACTTTAGCTGCGAGGTTACCCCAGCAAGACGGTCACCTCGATCGAGCCCAAGCTCCCGGTCCGAAGCACCGCGCCGCTCCCGTTGAGGGATGAAGACGGTCGGACCCGAGGGGGAAGGGTGCAGAGCCCAAGCAGCGCAGGGACGGATCGATTCGTCATCCGTGGCGACCGGCGCAACGGGTTCGATCGGATGGTCCTGGCAGGCGTCCTCGACCGATCGAGCGTGCTCATGCTGGAAAGTGAGCTCAGCGTGATCATGCGCACCCCGGTCGCGCTGATCCTGGACCTCCGCGGCCTCAGGTCGATCGATCGCTGGGGTGTCCACGCGCTCGACGGGGCGACGCACCACGCGGATCGGTGTGGATCGCGGCTCTTCATCGTCAGTCAAGGATTGGTGCTTCTCGCGTTGCAGGCTGCGGGGATCCGCCACCTCCTCAGTAGCGCGGACATGTCAGACCTCCTCGAGTCCGACGGCGGTGCCTGGACCCCCGTCTCGCTGCCCCCCCTCCCCGAGCAGCGGATCGGCGAACCGTTTCGGGTTGCGGGGGACGCCCCATGAGCGACTGGCGGGAGCAAGAGGTCATCAACGAGACCAGCGCTCGCGACATCAACGAGTGGATCGACGGATCCAACGAGAGCCTAAGTGCGGACGCAGACAGCCCGTTCGTGTGTGAGTGCAGCGACGGAGCGTGTAAGGCGACGATCTCCCTCACACACATGGAGTACGAGGAGGTCCGAGCGCACGGCACCTACTTCGCGATCGCGCTCGACCACGAGAGCCCGGATCTCGACATGATGGTCTCCGAGCGCATCGGGTTCGCGATCGTCCGCAAGCTCCCGGGGATGCCCGCCAGGGTCGCGTCCGCCGCCGACCCCAGGAGGGTGCGATGAGAACGAGGATGTCCTTCCAGGGCCCGCGGGTGAAGCCGACGCATGCGAAGGCGCGCGTGCTCGGCTTCCAACGCACCGAGCTCACGCCCTACCGGGTCCGGATGTGCACCCGATGCGGGCACGAGACGACGTTCGTCCTGGAGGATGCCGGCGGCGGCTGGTACTCCTGCGTCGAGTGCGGCCACCACGCGTGAATCAGGCCGTCCGGCGCATGACGTCGGCCGATCCCGTTCGTGCGTAGAGCGCGGGCGATGACTCGAGGACGTCGACCACCGGGAGACGGAAGGCCTGACGCACCCGTCCCGCGACGCTGACCCGGCGTCGGTGGGGTCGCTCCCGCATCGCGAGCACGATGGAGTCGTACCGGGACTCTCGGAGGGCGTCC
>JBAPMH010000576.1:0-2144 GCA_049278515.1 Chthoniobacterales bacterium | reverse complement strand
CCCAAAGACGAACCGATTACGTATGCGGACATTGAACTGCCGCAGGGCCGCTTGTGCGATCATTTGCGCGCCCAACAATATCACCATTTTCGCGCCGAAACCTGGCTGGAGGAAAAGATCAAGAGTCGCAACTGAGTCGGCGGCCTGTTTCAAAGGAACTCTGTGCCTTAAAAACCGGAGAAGAGACTGTGAAAGTAGTTTTGTTTTGCGGCGGTTTCGGAATGCGTATGCGCGAATATTCCGAAGCTTTGCCCAAGCCAATGGTGCCGATTGGGTATCGCCCCATACTTTGGCATATAATGAAGTATTACGCCCACTACGGACACAAGGATTTTATCTTGTGTTTAGGTTACAAGGCTGACGTTATAAAAAAGTACTTCCTCGAATACGACGAGTGTGTGTCAAATGACTTTGTCCTTTCCAGTGGAGGCAAGAATGTTGAATTGCTGAGTAGCGACATCGATGACTGGAACATCACTTTTGTCGACACAGGGCTTACGTCGAACGTTGGTCAGCGTCTGAAAGCTGTCCGAAGGCAGCTTGAAGGAGAGGAGATGTTCCTTGCCAACTACACCGATGGTCTTTCAGACGTACCGCTTCCTGCGGTCATTGAATCTTTCAAGGATAGCGGTAATGTCGCCTCCTTTGTGGGTGTGAAGCCGCGGGCCAGCTTCCATCTTGTCACGATGGAATCCGGTGGCGTGGTGACGAGCATCGAGCACATCGCTAAATCAGGAGCGCAGATGAACGGAGGGTTCATGGTGTTGCGGCCGGAGGTCTTCAGTTACATGAAGGACGGCGAGGAACTCGTAGAAGAACCGTTCCGGCGGCTGATTGGCGCCGGCCGGTTGATGGTCTACCCACATGACGGCTATTGGGCCTGCATGGATACTTTCAAAGAAAAGCAGGACCTTGAAGACCTCTTCAGCCGGGGCAGGGCGCCTTGGGCAGTCTGGAATCATCAGCACGAAATCAAGAAGTGATTTCGTGCAATCTGAATCCGGTGAAACGGGTGCTGTGCCTCGGGGCGCACAGCGACGACATCGAGATCGGCTGCGGTGGCACGGTGCTGCTGATGATTGAGCTGTCGGAGAGCATCGAATTTTACTGGCTCGTGCTTGGTTCCAATCCGACCCGAGCCAAAGAAGCCAAGCGTTGTGCGAATGCCTTTCTGAACGGCGCACGGAACAAAACGGTTGTTGTAAAGTCCTTTCGAGACGGATTCTTTCCCTACCTCGGTCCGCCGGTCAAAGAATGCTTCGAGGAACTCAAGAAAGTCTTCACGCCCGATGTAATCTTCACGCATTGCCGGCACGATCTTCACCAAGACCACCGTCTGGTATGCGAGTTAACGTGGAACACGTTCCGCGATCACTTAATCCTCGAATACGAGATCCCTAAATACGACGCTGATCTGCGCTCACCGAATTTTTTCGTGTCGTTGAGCGAGGCCCATGCACGGAAGAAAGTAAAGAGCCTGATGCGGTTCTTTACGACGCAACAGAATAAGCAGTGGTTCTCTGAGGAATTGTTCTACGGTCTGATGCGGCTGCGGGCCGCAGAGGTCGCCTCACCCACGCGTTACGCAGAGGCTTTTTATTGCCGAAAAGCGCTGCTCGGAACATTGAATTGAACGCATGCCGGGCCTGCGGTAAATTCGCCGCACCCAATTCTATCCATGCATGAGTATATAGTCATCGGCGGGGGCATCATAGGACTGGCAACGTCGATGGCTGTGGGTAACAAGTATCTCAAGGCGAGATCCTCGTTCTGGAAAAGGAGCAGAATGCCGCTCGGAGGCGAGATCCTCATTGCCAGTTGTAAATCCAATGCCCGCTGATTCGGGGGAGACTGTCATCGCCGGCTTCGTCGTATTTATCTTGCCAATCAACAAATTTATAGAGTAAACGACGTTGCATGAGACAGGAGAGCAGACAGATGTCGTACGATCATCGCAAACATGAGCCGAGCGGGTCACCGCGCGTGTTCGCTTTTCTTATTTTTGCCGCGTTCGTGTGCAACAGCTGCCAGACTCCGCTGCCGCCGTTGCCGAATCCGCCCGGTCCTTACACAACGGTGAGGCTCTCGCCCGGAGACGTCCTCAAGCTTTCCTTTGCCGAAGAGAGCGATCTGGATCAAACGCA
>JBAPMH010000575.1:0-3154 GCA_049278515.1 Chthoniobacterales bacterium | reverse complement strand
CAATCGAATTGGGCGTGTCCGATCACGTTTCGTTTTGGAGGAAATAATTGCGTTGCTGCGAGCGTGGTTGAACTTGTTCAACGCAGATGGAAGAGGGCGCCCCCGAGAAAAAGCCAGGCAGGTTATTGTCAATTTATCTGCCGGCGAGTCTTGGAATATTGAGCGGGGCCTTCACTGAATGTGGGTGCATCGGCCCGCTGCCGTGGCCACAGCTGGTCCTGGAGAAAGCAGGCGCTTCGATCGGTTTCTTTTTATTTTGGTGGATTGCCGTGATGATCTGCTTTCACGCTTATCATTTCGTACGTGGCCTGTTCCATCATCCAAACTGAGCCACTACCGCGCCATCGAGGGCATGGGGACAAAATCTGTGAAGCATGCCAAGTTGTGGTGGATCGATCGCGCCGCCGCTCCTAACAGATAGGCAACCGCGGATATCGCGGATAAGGAGAGAAGCGAGAAGATAGCGAAGTTGTTTTCCCGTCCACCACTATCCTTCATCCTCCACTCTTTATTCTCGCTTCCCTATCCCATCCGTGTCATCCGAGTAATCCGCGGTTGCCCCCACAATCGACCGGGCGGGACAAATTCCGCGGCGCATGCCAATCTGCATTCGGCAATCTGCAATCGGCAATTCTTCCATGATCAAACTCCAGGTCGAAAAAGAACACGCCCGTTCCCGCCTCGACCGTTTTCTCGCGCTCGCCCTCCCCACCTTTTCCCGGGCCCGCCTCCAAACCCTGATTCGAGAAGGGTTCGTTAAGCTCAACGGCAAAATCCCCCGGCCCCGCGACCCGGTCCGTTCCGGCGACACCGTGGAACTGACCGAGCCCGATCTCGAGAAGGTCGACGCGCAACCGGAAGCGATCCCGCTCGAAATCCTGTTCGAAGACGACGATCTCCTGGTCCTGAACAAGCCGGCCGGGTTGGTCGTGCATCCCGGCGCCGGACATCAGCAGCACACTCTGGTCAACGCGCTCCTGGCCCATTGCCAAAACCTTTCCGGGATCGGCGGAAAAGAACGGCCCGGCATCGTGCACCGCCTCGACAAAGAAACGAGCGGCTGCCTTGTCGTGGCCAAGAACGACGCCACCCACCGCGATCTCTCGAAACAATTCGCCGCGCGCACCATGCAGAAAATTTACCTCGCGCTCGTTGCCGGCATTCCGCGGAAATCGAGCGGCGTCATCGACCTCGCCATTGCCCGCCACCCGGTCCACCGGCAACGGATGGCGATCGCGCGCCGGCAAGGCCGCTCCGCAAAAACCGAGTATCGCGTCCTTCGCTCTGGAATTACTTCGGAGGCGCCCGCCTCCGTTCCGGCCGAAGGCTCGCCGTGGCGAGTCTCCGCTTTCCGATCTCGCGGCCGTATCAGCCTGGTCGAATGTACTCTCCACAGCGGCCGGACCCACCAGATCCGGGTCCATTTGCATCATCTCGGCCATCCCGTGCTGGGCGATAAATTCTACGGCGGCAAACGCGCCGGCGATTATCCCCGGCAAATGTTGCACGCCTGGAAGCTCGCCTTCACGCACCCGCGAACTGGCGAGGTCATGCCATTCGAAGCCCCGCTCCCGCCCGATTTCGCCGAAGCGATGCGCCAGATTCCGGCAAACGCCTGAAGGAAAGAGCTCGCGCGAAGGTCACAACAGGCCACAAAGGATTCTTGCTTTGTCGCCGTTGCGGCGCGGTTTTTTTCTTGGCGTCGCAGCCCAAGCGGAGCGGTAAGATCATTTCCTAGCATTGCTTCCACTCAGCGCGTGTCATCCCGAGGCTGGCGAAGCGCGCCGAGGGACCTCCCAGTCGCAGACAGAAATCACACAAGGCCGATTGCGCGATGCTCGAAGCGTACCCTTACGAACGAAACTGATAGAACACTTGGGTAACGCGAGATCGCAGGTGAGATCCCTCGCCGTCTCCGCAGGACTCGGGATGACACCCTGACGTTCGCGCAATAATTATACTGGTTCGGGCGTTGCCGATCTGGCGTCATGGCGTAGGCGATAAGCAATTCGATCGCGAATTTATTTTTCGTTCGCTAACAAATTTTCTTGCTTCAATTCGTTGGAGCAATCAAAAAGAAGAACGAAGAGCGTTCCCCAGAACTTTCTTTCCCCCAAGAAAACAATCAATCCCCCAGATAGGTGAATTGGCGCATTTGCGCTATTCGCCGCGTTCCCCCTATGAAATCCACCAGAAAAATAGTACGTCCACCCGCAGTCCACCACGATTGCGCCAGAATTGCGTTTTCTGCCCCCTTCTCCCGACGGAATTCCTCTTGTCGGATACGGCAAATCTCGGGTGCATTCAGATTTGCCCTGCTTGCTTTGCTGCTTCTTTTTCGGAGTCAAGCGGCGAAGGCCGACACGGTTACTCTGGACGATCACGGTACCGGTCCGTGTTGGTGGACCGACTACCCGAACCGCGCGGATTACGTCACGATGCATCTGACGGTGGTCACCGGGAATGTCTGGAATCACGATGACACGAATCCCTTTCTCGACCTGCGGCTGTCGTACGATGGCGGGACGGAACCAATAGGCGGTTTCTATCTTCCCCTCGGTGCTCCCGCAGGCACGGTCATCGCTGACTTCGACTATATCCACGGCTATCCCTTCTGCGCCGTGCCCGCGGATAATACTCATATTTTCGGGTTTCCAAACGGAGTCTACGTCGCAGACACCGGCGTCAGACGAGGCGACGCGGCGGGATCCGGGTTAGTCATCACCTATACACATTCCGGGGACTGTGGTCCCACCGGCGACGGTTGCGGCGTTGCCAAAACCGCGGCATCGCAAGTCTGGACGGTTTGGGATGGCCCCGCCGGTCCGACGCCAATTCCAGCAGCGACGGCGGGAGCGAATACAAAGCAGCACGACAAGAAAGACGGAGGCAACCAAAAGGACCCTTGTTTCGGGATGGCCCGCTACAGCGTCCATTCCATGCTCGTCAGCTTGAACGTCGTTGATACGCCGTTGCATTATTCACCGCCACGCGGGACCGACATCGCTTTTACTGTCACTTACAATCAGCGGGAGAGTCAGCAGCCAGCCATATTCGATTACGCAAATCTTGGCCCGAAATGGACCTTTAACTGGCTCGCCTACGTTACCGACGATCCAAATGGACAGGTTCCGCTAACAGGCGTCTATATGGC
>JBAPMH010000574.1:0-20959 GCA_049278515.1 Chthoniobacterales bacterium | reverse complement strand
TTTGAATAGGGCTTAAAAGCTGCTAACCCCACTGCCGTCGTGAACAGGCTCTCCACACCGGTCGTTGCTGCTTTCTTTGCCCTGACAAGCCTCGCTGTTTCCGCTGCCCCCGTAAAGACAGGTGGTTTTCAGGGACCGCCGACATCGATCGTGGCGAGCTACCGGTTCAACGTTACGAATGATATCGTCAACCTGAGCCAGCCGATTTCTGTTTCGGCTCTCGATAGCGAAGGGCACGTCATCAACGGGTTCAATGGCGAGGTGACCCTTAGCGCCGTCCAACCGGATGGCAGCTCCTGGCCGGTGTCGCCCGCGACCGTCCAAATGTCGGCGGGCTTTTGGACAGGGAATATCACATTGCCTCGTGGTTACCGCCTGCCCCTCCAACTGCGTGCAACTGATTGGACCGGTGTGACCGGCACCTCAATGCCTTTTGACGTCATGCAGGCTCTCGCGTTAAAGACGGCGGATATCGTTTGGGACGCGATTCGCAACCGGATCTACGCGAGTGTGCCCGCCGGAAGCGGGGCCTATGCGAATCAAGTCCTCGCGATCGATCCAGACTCATTGCAAATCACGGGCAGCGTTCCCGTAATGCAAGATCCACGGAAACTCGCGCTCACGAGTGGCGGCGAAGCGCTCTACGTCGCGTTGGATGCGAATGGGACCATTGCGAAGATTAATCCAGATTCGATGGTCGTAACATCGACGTTCCTGCTCGGGGCCGATTCTTACGGTCCGCTTTACGCCGAGGATATGTGCACCGTTACGGGTCAACCCGATGTCATAGTCGTGACCCGGTACTCGAAAGGATATGCCGGTAATCCGACGGTAGCGGCCTACGAAAATGGGGTCATGCGCCCCCATCTCGGGTATGTGATTAATCGAATCGAGCCTTCCGCTGATCCGGCAATTTTCTTCGGATATGAATCGACCAGCTCAGGATTCACCTTCCAACAACTCCGTCTCGCCGCGAACGGGATCAGTCCGGCAGGACAAACCAATACCTGATCAGCGGATTTAACACTGATATACACTCGGACGGGGATACGGTGTTCTCGACTACCGGCATCGAGGTGTCTGGGACCGGAATGACTCGAACGGGAACGTTCCCGCTGGCTAATTCGACCGCGTCGAGCTGTCCCGATGTTGCCGCGAATCGCGTTTATTTCACTGATGCCCACGGTAGCAGCAGCGGTCCGATAGACACGATTAAGGCATTTGATCCGACAACCTTCGCCTTTATGCGCCAGTTGACGCTTCCCTCGATCTGGCCGGGAAACTTCATCCGCTGGGGGACAAACGGACTTGCGATTGAGGAAAAGTTTTCGGGCTCCCTTTTGCTCATCAACAGCGACCGGCTGGTGCCTAATGAATCGCCGGCGGACCTGGCCGTTACGATTGAGGCTAATCCCGATCCTGCGTGGGCCGCGTCCCCGCTCGAATACACCGTGAGCGTTGTCAATCATGGCCCGGAGACGGCCCGCGACGTTCTCTTGCGGGCGAGTCTTTCTGATAGCCAGAGTTTGCAAACAATTAGCGCCACGACAGGGATAGTGACCACGGACGCTTCGGGGATTAATCTGCAGGTGGCAAACCTTGCCGTGGGCGACTCGGCTACCTTGTTCATCCGCACCTCGCCCGTGTCGGCGGGAAGGCTCTTTTGCAAAGCCACCACCAGTTCTTCCGCCACCGATCCAGACGTCACAAATAATGCCGCGACCAAGACTCTTAACGCCGGATTTCGATCCCGCAGATCAGACACGGTAAACATCGTCCGGCTCGCGGCGAACAACCTGGTCTATGATAAGACGCGAAACCTGCTCTGGGCGACGACCTTGAGGACCTTCCCCACTGCGTCCCCCAATATCTTTCCCGATAATTTGCTGGTTGCGATTGATCCAACCAACGGTCTGACGTCTGATCCGATCCCAATCAACGATCCTACGATAGAGAGATCGATGGCAATCTCGCCGGACGGAAGGTATCTTTATGTCGGTCTTTACGTTCCGTCCGAGCTCCTGCGCGTCGATCTGAATTCCGTTCCGCCAACCACAACGCGAATCCATCTGGGCGCCAATCCATCGGGTCAGCCGATGTACGCCCAGGATATCGAAATACTGGATGGCGACGGAACTAGTTTTCTAATGACCGGCGCCTACGACCACGCTGCGGTTGTCTATGACGGTTCGATCCCGCGGCCGACTCGGACCGCGCAGTACAGCGTGAGCCGGATTGAGAGAACAGCCTCACCGAGTTTGTTTGTTGGTTACGACAATTACCCATTCCCAACTGCAACCTACGCCTTGATGAAGTTATCCGTAACCGCGGCGGGCGTGAGCATCATTCAATCGAATTCGTCTCTGATCGTCGCCCCGAATTATACCGAACTCAGCGGTTCTGGTAACCTCGTCCTCTCCAATTCCGGAAAGCTTGTGGACAGCAGTTCCTTCACCTTGCAAGCGAACTTGGGAATTGGCGGGACGCCCTGCCTCGATTTGGATAATGGCCGAGCCTATCTTCTGACCGGTAACGCGCTTTACTCTTTCGACACTACCACCGGAGTGCTTACGGAAAACTTCGTTTTCCCGGCGAATTTCGGCGACTGGGGCCCCAGATGTGTCCGCTGGGGGGGCGATGGCTTCGCGATTGCCCATTATGATGGCAATCTCTACCTTGCTCGCTGGTCTGCCGCGAACCCGCCACACAAAATACCCCTCCGCTAGGATCTCCGCGGAGTAGAACGTAGCGTCCGGGCGGGCGCGGGGTTGAGCTGGATTGGAAGGCACTAGCGGTTAACCTTTTCGAATGGCGTTGTCTCGTGAACGAGCGACCGCGGTCCTGCTCGATGTGCTGCGTCACGCTCTCCCGCTCATCCCTTTTTATTTTTGGGGCGGGAACATCACGAATTACCTGCTGCTGACCGCATTCGATTTGTCGCTCGGTCTTATGTTGATCGTGGCTACCACCCGCGAGCGGAGCGATCCAACCACGGTCGATCCACGCGCCACCTGGCTGGTTTCGCGAATGACCGCCGTGGTAGCGCTTGCTGTTTTCCTCGGAATCGTTGCCGCCATCATTAGCGTGCCCATCGGAATGCCGGCGATCATCTTCGGCCTGGCCACGGCTGGAGAACTGCCGGCGCTTCTTTCGCGTCCGAGTTTCTGGATTACGGCGGTGATCATGGCCCTGGCGACCGCGGCGCGGGCGCAGCACAGCTTTGAGGCGGTGACGACACCGGGAGAAATAGGAACATCACCGCACGCCGCGCCGGTCATCGGCGATCTCGAGGCCGATCGCCGGCGTTCAAAAGCGGCCAACGCGGCCCAGGTGACCATTATCGCCACCTACGTCGCGCTTTCCTATTTGCTGAGCAATTTCGGACAGCGCGGTTTCTTCATCTTCCCGATCCTTTTCGCCGCCCTCCTCGTTTCCTACGATACCCGGCCCGACCTGGCGCAAAGGATTTTTCCGAGCCTATGGCGTGGGGAAAAGTAGTAATCGTTAGGCCCCTCGGCTGCGAAGCGAGAATGCCACTATTGACAGATTCGTCCACTTTTGAGAGAAAAGGCGAGCCTTCCACCCTGGAGCCTGGATCCGTTCGGCCGAAGGATTCCCAAAGTTATCCCCACCATGAGCTACGAGATTGCCCGCATTCACGAAATTCACGACGCGCATCAACGCGTCATCGACATCTTTGCCAGAACGTATCGCGTCGGTCAGCCGACGATTGTGCTGCTCCCCGGCGGAATGGGGTCGCACCTCGATCGTTCGACGCGCCCTTTCGTGAACGATCAATCGATTCCGTTTCCAATGTACAATCCGGTCTGGATGGATCTCGAGATGATTTTTGGCCGCGATCTGGAGCTTCTGAGAATGGAAGCGAATGGTCACGACGCCAGCAATCACATCGTCATCCCAACAGGGCCCTTGCAGTTCCTCGTCAACGCTTATGACGGGACACGGCGTTTCTTTGAGGATTTGGGATGGAACTACATCGTCTTTGGGTACGATTGGCGCCGTTCGCTGGAGGAAGCCGCTTCTCAGTTAACCGAGTTTCTCGTTAATCTGCGCGACCGCGTGAAAGACCTGCGGGATTGCGATCCGCTTCCCACCACAACCCTCTTCGCTCATAGCCAGGGCGGCCTCGTGGGAAAAATCTTCCTTCAAAGTGTGAGTGGTGACGACGGGGACGGTATCGGCCTTTGGATGGCCCGATTCGTGACAGTGGGCGCACCGTTTTACGGGACGACCTCTCATCAGGACCGGTACTATCAGGGCCAATCCCCGCTAAATACCTTTTATGGCAAACGTCGCGTCGCTGAGATCGCGGGTAGCCTGCCCGGACCTTACGTGCTGATGTTCGCGGACCAGGGTTCGCTGGATGCCGGCACGCAGGCGAAACTGGGTCTTGGCGGGTACCCGATCACCGATTCCGTCACAGGCGCACCGGCCGATCCGTACCATGCCGACAACTTCGTTCGCTATCCTTCCTGGGTGAGCACAACCTATTTGGACGATGCGGTGCGCGCCCGCGAAACAATTGTCGCCGATTTGCCGAAGCCGGTGGCCGATCGCGTCTTTCACATTCGCTCCGGTTTGAATAAGACAACGGCCACAGCATTGAAATGGGCTCCGGTGAACGGCGCTGCCTACAATCCTGCCTCGGCGCCTTCACCCATCACTGCCGTTCCGGGAGATGGCGACGGGACCGTGCCTTTTTGGTCGGCCCGTCTCGCGCAAATACCGGACGCACAGGTTTACAATCTCGAGCACACGGGAGATCACGGCGGCCTGGCGGAGCATCGGGAGACGCTTTGCGTTGTGCGCAGGCTGGTCGAAAAAGGGACTCTGCCCAAACCGGCTGCCGTGGCCACCTGTCTCAAGGGCCTCCCCGCAGAAACCCTGGGAACCCCCAAGGCTTCTGACGCCAAAACGAAGAAATGGATTGCTGCGGCACGAGCCGGTGAGATCACGAAAAGTGACCCACGGGCCAACGATCCTGAAGTGTGGCGGCGTATTTTGGAGGAAGCTCAATTATGCTGAAATCATCGTATTCCCGCCTTGCCACCAGCCTGGCGTTCGTGCTCCTAGCCGCATCTTGCGCCCACAGGGTTGATCAACGCCCAAACAAACCCGTCGGCTCCGATCTGGCGCAAACCGTGGTCGTCACGAACGAGACCGCGAGCCCGTTGACCCTGCTGCCGGCAATCCCAGGCAGCACCAAGCCGACTTTCATTGTTCAGCCCAGCGGGCAAGCCCCCTTGGGATTTACGATTCGATTAGAAGAAAATGTCAGTCCCGGCCGCGAGCGCCAGGTCGTTCTCGTGCCGGAAAAGAGTTCTACATATGTCACGCAAAGCGCGGGGGATTTGCTGATAATGGCTCGCTTCGGCACCGGCCCCGCCCGGCAGGTCCGGGTCCGGCTCGGCAAATGCCTCTTCGATTCGCCGGTCGCGGGTCGCTCTTACCAATTGCCGCTGAAGAAGCCGCCGCTGTCGGGAGTGCCGTCACTTCAGCTTTGCCCGTAAAGCCGCTTCCACCTCAAAGCGGCAACGCCTCCGTTTGCTTCTAGGGATACTGGCGGGCGATAAACTTCTTATCGAGCTCGGAGAAATCCGAATTCCAGCCGTTGCCCTTGCCATCGGTCGTCAGGCTCGGATCCACCGGATACTCCATGATCGATTCCGGATCGAACTGCGTCGTTGCCAGGTCGCTGCTCGAGGGGCGGCGTTTGATGACGTTGTCGTCCACCTTTTGCGGAGACCAGCAATTCGGCGGGCCTTCATAGTATCTGTGCGTCTTAGCGTAATCCCAATGAATGGTTGAGAGCGGTTGTTGATGTTCGTGAATCAAGCCGATGGCGTGGCCAAATTCATGGAGGGTAACGCGGCGCAGTTCCGTCGAGTCAGGCGCCGATCGAAAGCTGAGCGACATGGTGGGTTCGCTTCGACGAACGTCCCGGGCCTGCTTGCCAAGCACGGACCAGTATCCCGAGGCGAGGAAAGAAATGCGGATGTCATTGGCCTCAGGCGTGCCTTCGACGAAGCTCAAGTTGGCTCCGGCGCGCTGGTGCCAGTCGTTCGCGAGGGCGAGAACACGAGCCTTGAGATGATACGGATCGTTCATGAAATAGACCCGAAGCTGCGAGCCGTCGGGCCAGCGTTGTCCAAGCAAAATACCGGCCGTGAACGGCGACTTGAGTTTCAGGCTTTCGCCGAAAAGCTTTCCCCCGTCGACATCCTGAAAGCCGAGCGCTGAACACATGCTCACCGGCGCGCCCGCACCGCTGCCGCCGCTTCGGCAGCTGCCGGTGGTAGTCGTGGTTGGGGTCGTTCCGCAAGCCGAGAGGCCGGCAAAGAGGAGGGCCAGGACGAATGCTTGGAATGTTTTTCGGTAGGGTTTCATGGGGCTTTGGATGGCTAGTTGATAATCAACCGCAGGTTGCTGCCCAGCGCGGCGGAGAGCCGGGCGAGGACGCGATCGAGAGAGCAGGCGAAATTGAAATTTCCCATTCGTCCCATCAACAGCGCGACAGGCGCGCGCGTGTCGCGATCGACGATCAACGCCCCAGAGTCTCCGTGATCGCAGAACGGAGCGCCGTCGTCTTCGATCTGAATCAAGTTCTCGAACTTGAATCCGCCGAGATCGACCGCGAAGGCGGGCGAGTGGACAATGCCTCGCCTCAGGCCGGTGACCGCGCCGCGTTTTGCCACCTTTGTTCCGTGATCGACGCCCGCGGGTTCCGCGCTGCTAAGCGGTCCCAGCGGCGCCCGCAGCCGGCCGTCAGCATTCGTGACGGAATCAAGACTCGCGAGCGCGCAATCGGTATCGTTGGGAAAGCTTGGATCAATCGGGACGGTTACGCTCAATCTCGCAAACCGAGACGGCGGCGCCGGCTGAAAGACGCGTGTGCCTGCGGGATTCTGGCCGAAATCGGCCAGGACATGGTTATTGCAAAGGACGTAGCGGCGTCCGGCGTCATCCTCGACCAGCGCGCCGAAGGTACCGACCTGGTCATTGCCGTTTGGCTGACGAACAGTAATTTGCGCCCCGGGATGCGCCGGACGTGCCGGATTGGTTGTATTGGTTGTGTTAGCGAGAAGCCTGGGTTCGCCGGCCTCCAGGACGTCGGTCGGCACGCCGAGAATTTTTTTTGGAAGGCGATGGAGGGCTGGCCACTGCTTGAGCTGTTCTGGGGTCAGCTTATGGCGCACATAAAACGTGATCCCAACCGCGCGGTCGCGTCCTTTGGTTCGTTTGCGGGCGATTCCTATCCCCACGACGTTGTGTCCTGGGTCCGCATTGCGTAAATGCGGCCGCGAATCCGGATGTTTTGGGCGGAGATACCTGGCAATCGCGGCTTGTTGAGCCCGGCGAATTTTCGCCTCGCTCAAGTTTTTCTGGCGAGCGGGAATCGTCCGCGTCTTCCGCGTTTGCCGTTTGGGGGTTGGCATTCGTGCCGAGTCTGAAAATTGGCGACGAGGTCGTCAATCCTTAATCCGGCGTAATGTTCGATCAGGAAGCCGGTGAAACGTTTGTGGGTGCCGGGCGGAGCGCGATGGATGCAGAGCGAGATCGCGGGGTACTACTTCGCCTGGATAAGCAAGGTCGGTCGCCCCGAGAGTGTTTCGGACCACGCCTTTGCGCGATGGTCGCTTCTTTCCCACGCGAGCTTGTGCGGATCTTTCATCCACTTCTTGCCGCCAGAATTTCCCTGGAGAAAGATCGACATTTCTTTTTCGGACAGCCTGCCCCCATCCACTCGCGAATAAGCTTCGGCGATGCTGCGACCTTTTAGAAATTGGACCAGAGCAAGGTACTCACCGCTTGGGTTCTTGTACATGTTTGTCGTCACGCCGTCTTTGTCCGGCGTGCCCGGGTCAATCGACTTTCCAAAAAGCGCGCGGACTTGCTCCTCGGTCTGCCCGATGCGCGCGAAGGCTTGGCCGCTCAAACCAATGACGATTGTCGCTGCTAGAATCAGAATGTTTTTCATAGATGATCGCTGTCCGTTGGTCCAAGTCTCCAAGTCACAACCCGCACGCGACGGAAAGCGCAGCTTTGCACTTTCCGCCGGAGCAGTCGTAGATCGTGGTCTCCGAGCCTTCGTAATAGTGTGAGTGGACGATGACCTCGAGCTTGCCGTCTCCGTTTAGATCGAACACGCCCGGAATCTCGTATAAATGCGAAGGGCTGGATTCATTTTTCACGTAGAATTCGCCCGCGATAAGTTCCGTCTCCACCTTTCCCGCCACCACGCGGCGGAGAAGCACAATGGAGTAACTGCCGGGCGCGGCCGTGTCCAATGGCACGCCACCATCCTCGGTGAAGTAATTTGTCGCATTGATTAACACCTCGTCTTCGCCGTCCCCATCCAGGTCCACGCGCAGAATCCGCGTAACCTTCACCTTCGGATCGCTCACGTGGCGGGACTCCAGGAATTCGCGCACGGCATCGACATAGACTTGCTGGGTTGGGTCGGCGATTTGCGGCTTGCGGGGCAGGGCGTTCCAGGGCGCGCTCAGCGCGATCTCGCCCTCCTTCGGCTCCGGCGAAAACGACACCGTCAGCATGTCCGCACACGCCTCCGCCTCGGCAGATTTCGGTTTGCCTCCCGTGGCTTTGCCAATCTCCTGGGTGAGCCCAAAAACGCGAAAGGCGGTGCGCCCCTTCATCGATTTGGCTGCTTTCTCCGCTTTGATCCATTTGCCATCGGCGCTGCCGCCGAAGAGGTAGCCGGTGTCCACTTCGACAATCGGATGGAGGTCGGCGGCCATCGCAGTCGCCGAGAGTAGGAGCAGGACGGCGAGAGGTTTCATGCGCCGATCTTTGTTCGACTGAAGGATATCCGCAAGAACTTCATCCCGCCGTTTCGCGCCGAGATTGCCTTGACCGTGGTCGCGGAGGCTGACGGCGTTGGCTTCCATGTCGCCTACCATGACGAGTACCGCGACGGCGGAATGGACTCTTGTTGCTTCCTTCGCAGGATTCTGACTAGATGTGTTCTGCTTTCCTATGGCCGACGGCGAACCCCCAGCGAAGAAGGACTTCTTCATCAGCTACAATAAAGCCGACAAGGCATGGGCGGAGTGGATCGCGCAGCAACTCGAGCAAATCGGTGAGTACAGCGTCGTCATCCAGGCTTGGGATTTCCGGCCGGGCGGCAATTTCGTTTTGGATATGCAACGCGCGCTCGTGAGTTGCAATCGGATGATTGCAGTTCTTTCGCCAGATTATCTCACCTCCGTCTTCACCGCTCCAGAATGGGCGTCGGCCTTTGGCGACGATAGCACCGGTCTCAGGCGCAAGCTCGTCCCCGTGCGCGTGCGCGAATGCAAACCGGACGGTCTTCTTGCAAATATCGTTTACCTTGACTTGCTTAGCTTGAATGCAGGGGACGCCGGGAGAGCGCTGCTGATTGGCGTGGACATCAAGCCCGTGGATCGCACGACGCCGCGTCCTTTTCCCGGAAGTACAGAGACGGTTGGTGTGCGGATGGAGCGCCCTCCAGGAATGCTCCCAGACATCTGGAATGTCCCGTTCCTGCGCAACCCGAATTTTACCGAACCTGGCCAGCGTCTCAGGGACCTGCACGAAGCGTTCCGCTCTGGCGGGCCGGCGGCCTTTACGCAGGCGCTCGCTGGCCTTGGCGGCGTGGGCAAGACGCAGCTCGCGGTCGAATACGCATATCGGTACGCGGGCGATTACAACCTCGTTTGGTGGCTGCGCTCAGAGCAACCAGCGACGCTCGCAGCGGATTATGCGGCGCTCGCAGCGCAGCTTGGCCTGCCGGAAAAGGACGAGACGCGGCAGCCCGTTATCATCGCCGCGGTACGCGACGCCCTGCGGCGCCGGCACGACTGGTTGCTCATCTTCGACAATGCCAATACGCCGGAGGAAATCCGCGACTTGTTGCCGGGCGCCGGCGGGCACGTGCTCGTAACCTCGCGGCACGCGGCCTGGGGCGGCGTCGCGCAAAAAATGGAAGTGAAGAAGTGGCTACCTGAGGTTGCGGTCGAGTTCCTGCTCAAGCGCACAGGGCAGGCCGATGCCGCCGCCGCCGGAGAACTCGCGCGCGACTTGGACTATCTCGCGCTCGCGTTGGAGCAGGCCGCCGCGTACGTCGAATCCGCCGGGAAAACGCTGGCAGGCTATCTCGCGATATTTCGCAAACATCAAGTCGAGGTTTTCAAGCATAGCGAGCCCGGCACCGATTATGCCGCCACGGTCGCGACAACATGGGAGATCTCCTTCCAACGACTGGAGAAGGAATCGCCCGCAGGCGTCGCGCTGCTTTATCTCTGCGCTTTCTTCGCGCCAGACGACATCCCGCGCGACGTAATTATCGCCGGCGCGGCCCGTCTGCCCGAGCCGCTGCGCACAGCGGTGGGTAATGCGCTGGCGTTCGACGATGCGGTGGGCGCGATCCGCAGCTATTCCCTGATTGAGACTAGCGGCGAGGTAATTCTCTCTCTCCACCGCCTGGTGCAGGCGGTGATCCGCGATCGCCTCGGCGAGGCCGGGCGAAAGCAGTGGGCAGAAGCAGCCGTGAAACTCGTGAATGACGCATTCCCGGGCGGGAGCGACGACGTGCGGACGTGGAAAGAATGCGATCGGTTGCTGGCGCATGGTATCGCTACAACGGACTTGGCGGAGTCACTGGGCGTTGCGCTGGAAGCGGTCGCGCGATTGGTAAATGAGATGGGAATGTACGCGAGAGCTCGCGCCGAACATGAGAAGGCAAAGGCCGCGTATGAGCGTGCGCTGGAGATATACGAGCCGCTCCTTGGTCCTGAGCACGAGAATACGGCTACGGCGGTCAACAATCTCGGCTCGGCGCTAGCGGATTTGGGCGACTTGCCCGGGGCGAAGGCCGCTTTCGAGCGCGCGCTCCAGATCCACGAGAAGATTTTTGGCTCCAATCACATTAGCGTGGCGACCGACGTCAACAATCTGGGCAGTGTGCTGCGAAAATTGGGCGACTTGCCTGGCGCGAAAGCCGCCATGGAGCGTGCCGTCAAAATTGATGAAACTAGCTCCGGGCTCGAGCACCCAAGCGTGGCACGTGATGTCAACAATCTCGGCGGTGTTTTGCAGGATTTGGGCGACTTACTCGGCGCAAAAGCCGCCTTCGAACGCGCACTTGCGATCGATACGAAGAACTTTGGTCCCGAGCATCCGAGTGTGGCGATTCGGCTCAACAACCTCGCCCTTGTACTAGCGGATTTGGGCGAGATACCGGAAGCGAAAGCCGCCTTCGAGCGCTCTTTGGCGATTTTTGAGGAATTCCTGGGGGATAATCATCCCAAGACCCTACATGTCCGCGAAAACCTCAAATCACTTCCATCCTAACCAGGAAGTGCACTCTTTTCCCTGCCGCCCGAGGTCTTACCGGTCCTCGACGCGTTCCGTATTCTAGTTAGCGTGCCGTTCTTTGATTGATGATAGAACTTCCGCGATGGCTTCATCCCGCGGTTTGGCGCCGAGGTTTCCTTTGCCGTGAAGGCGAACGCTGACGGCGTTGGCTTCCAGGTCGCGATTGCCGATGACGAGCATGGTGTGGACTTTCATTTGCTCGGCGTTCGCAATTTTCGTCTTCATGTGGTCGCTGCTGGCGTCCAGCTCACAACGGACTTGATGGGCGCGAAGCTCGTTTTGGATGGAGTGGGCGTATTCCAGCAAGGGCACTTCGTCGCCGATCGGGAGGATCCGGACCTGCTCGGGGGAAAGCCAAAGCGGGAAGTTGCCGGCGTAATGTTCGATGAGGAAGCCGATGAAACGTTCGTGGGTCCCGAGCGGAGCGCGGTGGATGCAGAGCGGGGTCTTCTCGGTGTTGTCGCTGTCCTTGTAGACGAGGCCGAAACTTTTCGGCTGCGCGAAATCGACCTGGTTGGTGGCGATGGTGAACTCGCGCCCAATCGCGCTCCAGACCTGGACGTCGATTTTCGGTCCGTAGAAAGCGGCCTCGTTCGGCACTTCGACGTAGTTGATGCCGCTGCGCTGAAGGACGCCGCGAACCATTTCCTCTGTCTTGAGCCAGAGCGGGGAGTTATCGACGAATTTCTGGCCGAGCTTCGCCGGATCGTGCGTTGAGAACCGCATGACGTATTTCTCGATCCCGAAAAGCTTGAAGTATTTCAGATACATTTCGTTCACGGCCAGGAACTCCGTCTCGAACTGGTCTTCGGTGCAGTAGATGTGGGCGTCGTTCATCTGAAGGGAACGGACGCGCATGAGCCCGAAAAGCTCGCCGCTCTGCTCGTAGCGGTGACAGGTCCCATATTCCGCCAGCCGCAACGGCAGGTCGCGATAACTGCGGGGCACCGCATCAAAGAGCTTGTGATGATGGGGGCAGTTCATCGCCTTCAAGTAGTAGCGCCGAGGCTGCTCATTCAGGAAAACCAGGCGCGTCTGGCAACGGTTCTTTTCCTCGAACGCTTCGAGGATATCCTTCGGCACGTCTCCCGATTCGATCACCGCGCTGATGGCTTGTTCGAATTGCACGTCGCCCGAAATCGGCTGGTAAATGTCGCTGCCTTCCAGCTGGAGGTGTTTCTCCAGAATTGCCTTCGCGCTTTCGATGCGCGCTTCGAGCGCAGCCACCTCAACCGCATCTTCGTTCAGCTCCATCGGCGGGAACATCGAGTCGGCGTAGTACGGCAGGTGACCGCTTGTTATGTAGAGTGACTCGCGGGCCAAATTCGGTGTCCGCACTCGCACGTAATTCGCCGCAAACTCTGTTTCCTTGGCGAGCTTTTCGAGCTCTTCGATAATGGCTGTCCCGCGCGGTAGCCAGAGTGGAAGACCGGGACCGACCTGGTCGTCGAAGGTGAAAAGTTCGAGCTCTTTGCCGAGCTTGCGATGGTCGCGCTTCTTCGCTTCCTCGAGCATGGCGAAGTATTCGTCGAGCTGGGTCTTGTTCTTGAAGGCGGTGCCGTAAATGCGCTGAAGCTGCGGATTCTTTTCGTCGCCCTTGTAATAGGCGCTCGCGACGTTCGTGAGCTTGAACGCGCCGATGTTACCCGTCCGCATCACGTGCGGGCCGGCGCAAAGGTCGGTGAACTCGCCGTTGCGATAGAGCGAGATTTCTTCGCCCTCGGGAATGTTCTGGATGATGTCGAGTTTGAATTTGCTCGGCTGCGGGCGCTCGCCGAGCGCACCGAGCACGCCGCGTTGCGCCATGGACAAAGCCTCATCCCGCGACACGGCGACGCGCTCGAAGGTGTGGTTGGCTTTCACCTCTTTCTTCATCTCAGCCTCGATCTTCTCGAAATCCTCGGGCGAAATCCGGTGGTCGAGCTCGAGATCGTAATAGAAACCATTTTCTACCGGCGGGCCGGCGGCGAACTGCGCCTCAGGCCAGATCTTGAGGATGGCGGTCGCCAGGACATGCGCAGCGGAATGCCGCAGGCGCTCGATGTCGGTCATCTGGGCGCGTTGTTCAGGAGTTTTGCGGTCGTCGGCCATGGTTCGGCGAGCAATCTAGTGCGGCGGCAGGGTCGCGCGAGAAATTTCCGCGTCGGGAGCGGGTCAAACCGCGCTGTCATCCCGAGCCGCGGCAGACAGCGACGGACCTCGCAGTCGCAGGGAAGATCACCCAAGGCCGCTTGCGCGAAGCCCGATGATCGGCGTGACGATTACGCCAGCTTTGATTTGGGTAAGCGATTCACCGCTTGGGAGGTCCCTCGGCGCGCTGCGCCAGCCTCGGGATGACACGGCGTGTCACTTCACTTCCGCGAGCTTCTTCACGTCGATCCGCTTCAGCCATTCCTGAAGATCTTTCGACTCCTGATTCTGCGTCTCGATGGTCAGGACATATCGCTTCGCAACCATCAGCCAAAGCGTGCCGTGTTTGCCTTCGTTCTCAAAGGTTTCAAAACCGGGCATATCTTCGATGGTGAGGGTCTTGGTGTAGCCCTCCGGCGTGGAAGTGCTCATGCTCCACGCGGCAATCGTGGACGCGACATAATCCGGATTCGCCGCCGAATCGAGAATGCTGATCGATGTCGTGGGCACCGTGTCCCCTTCGCCTTTCTTGTAGTCGCGATGAACGCTTGTGATCTTGGTGCCGCCGATGTCGTCGGTAGAGCCTTCGGCCTTGTCCGCCGTCCAATCGGCGGGGGGATTCGGCAGAAGAGGGAGGAGCTTTGAGAAATCGACCACCTGGACCAGTTGCGGCTCCTCCGCGGCGCGGGCCGGGGGTATCCCCAGCACGGCGAGAGCGAGTACGAAAAAAGTAACGATGGTTTTCATCCCGGAATCGAACGACCGCCTGTACTCGATTGACTTTAACCAGGCAGTTTGTCAAGACGTGATACGAACTGAGCGACCGCGCTCGGCGAGGCCGAGCTTCGCCCGCGCGGTCGGTTCGCTTTGTGGGAAAAAGAAAGGACGCCCTGCCCGAGCGGGGTAGCCCAGAAGATTAGCATGTCATCACGCGCCCGCTTTCTGATCATCTTCATCGCAATTTCTGCGTTTCTGGTGCGCCTGATTTTGATCGACCAGCCGTTCATCGATCCCTGGAGCTGGCGGCAAAGCGATGTCGCGGCGATCGCCCGGAATTTTTTTGAGAACGGCTTTCATTTCGCGCGACCGCAAATCGATTGGGCGGGCAACGAGCGCGGGTATGTGGGGACCGAGTTTCCGATTCTCCCGTTCGTTGCGGCCCTCTTTTACCGGAGCGCGGGCGTTCATGAGTGGATTGGACGGATCCAGGGGGTCCTGTTTTTTGTCGCGGCGCTCCCGTTTTTCTTTCTCCTGATTCGTCGAATGTTCGGTGAGAGCACGGCACTTTGGGGAACCTTTTTCTATGCGTTCGCGCCCCTGAGCATAGCCGCGAGCCGCGCGTTCATGCCGGACGTGCCCTCGCTCAGTCTGGCTATCGCCGGGATGTATTTCTTTCTGCGGTGGATCGAGGAAAACCGTTTTGGCTGGCTCGTTTTCTCGGCGGTGCTGGTTTCGCTCGCGTTGCTGGTCAAGTTGCCGATGGCGATCATTGGCGTGCCGTTGCTTTATTTGGCGATGCCGCGCGGGACGCGCGAAGACGGCGGACTGGAGACCGCCGCTCCTTGGAAGAATCTCGCTCGTTGGGAGCTTTGGTTCTTTGCGGCGATCGCGCTGCTGCCGGCGGCGATTTGGTACTGGCATGCGCATCGGATCGCGGAGCGCTTTTATCCTCATCATTTTTTCGGGGCGGGCGGAATCCAAATCATGAGCTTCGCCTGGTATTGGGGGATCATCCGGCAGAACGCTTTTTCGAGCCTGACGCTGGTTCTCTTCACCCTCGCGATTTTTGGCGCGATGATTGCGCCGCGGGGGAGACACACCCGTTTTTTTCATTGGTGGCTCGCGGCCATGGCGCTTTTTGTTTTTGTCGCCGGCTACGGAAATCGCCACCAATGGTACCAGCTGCCGCTGGTCCCGATCGCGGCTGCCTTGGCCGGATGCTTCTGCGCCTGGGTGGGCGGGCGCGCGCAAATCCCCCGGGCGCTTCGGTGGGCGGGTGGGGTCATGCTTGTGGTTTCCTTTTTGGTGTCTTCCTCCTTCTGCACGAAACCGTTTTATCGTCCCGCGGCCGCGGCGCTTCGTAACCTGGGTCGCGAGCTTGACGAGGCGACAACTTCGAACGCTTTGATCATCGCCGCGACCGATGGCGACCCGACTGTTTTCTATTATGCGCACCGCAAAGGCTGGCATTTTCTGGGAGACGGCGTTTACGACGGTAACCCGCTCGACAGCCAGCAGATCATCGCGAACCTGGAAAAGCTTCGCGGACGGGGGGCGACCCATCTGGTCTTCTACGCCGGGACGCAATGGTGGTTGGAATATTATCCGGAATTCGCCCAGCATCTGGCGACGAGCGCGACGCTGGTCGAGCAGACGCCTGAGTTCACGATTTATAAGTTGAACGTCTCGGCGCCATAATGGACCCAAGCGCCAAGGAACGGTCCCGCCGCTGCGGGACCGACCCCCAAAAAACGGCGATTTCAAATCGCCGCTCCTTGGGGCAGCTTCGACATTCATGGACACGACAAATTTCCAGATTCGTCCGGCGACGGAGGCCGACATTGCTGTAATTCTCAGCTTAATCCGGGAGCTGGCGGACTATGAGCGCGCGCCGGATGCGGTGGTCGCTAGGGAAGCGGGCTTGCGGGAAGTCCTTTTTGGCGCAAGGCCATCGGCGGAAGTGTTGCTCGGCCTGGAGGAGGGTGAGCCGGTGGGGTTCGCGGTTTTCTTCCACAATTTTTCGACCTGGCTCGGGCGGCCCGGCCTTTATCTGGAAGATCTTTTCGTCAGGCCGGAGAAACGGGGAAAAGGTTATGGGCGGGCGTTGCTCGAGCGCCTGGCGCAAATCGCGAAGGAGCGCGGCTGCGGCCGGATGGAGTGGGCGGTGCTCGATTGGAATGAGCCGGCGATCCAGTTTTACCGGAAGCTGGGCGCGGAGCCGATGGACGAGTGGACGGTTTTTCGGCTAACGGGGGATGGGATCGCGAAGCTGGCGGGTTCTGATTCGTAATCGTGCTCGTGATCGTGATCGATTCCGTCTCCGCCCGAGCACGAGCACGAGCACGATTACGAAAGGAAGCTACGTCTTCACGAAGGCGCGAACCGGAAACGTGCCCATTTCCTTTACCTTAACCGGCACGGCAAAGAAGCGGGCGCCGCGATCGGGGACAGCTGAGAGGTTGCAGAGATGCTCGACGATTGGAATTCCTGCGCCCAGCAAAGAGGAATGGACCGGACGCGTGCCGTCATCGGTCGAATCGATGTTGAACGAATCGATGCCGACAAGGGCGACGCCGGCTTTCACGAGCGAATCCGCTAATTCTCCCGTCAGATGGGGATGGTCCTCGAAATACTGATCGGTGCGCCAGTGAACGTCCCAGCCGGTGTGAACCAGGAGCGCCCTGGCTCGGAGCGCGGAGAGTTCGATCGGCAGGCGATCGATCGCGCGATTTTGCCGATCGGTTGCGCGGACGACGACACACTCAAGATTCGCTAACGTTTCGAGCTTCAGCTGGGAGAGATCGTCGCCGTCAGGGTAGCGATGGAACGGACTATCGAGGTAGGTCCCCGTGTTGCCCACCATTTCGATCTTGCCGATCTGGAATTCGGTGCCGGCGGTGTAGCGCTCCCGCGACGCTTCGCGGCTGAGGTAATCGCAAACAATCGGCGCGGGCAGGCCTTTGTAAGTTATCATCCCGTGTTCGACCGTGTGGCTAAGGTCGATGAGATTGCCCGAGGACATCTCGAACAAGATGACAGCGCGAATGGATGAAACAAGGAGCGGCGGTTTCCAATGTGGGAGCGGCCTTTGCGCCGCGACTGCAGCGGTTGTCGGGGCGCAAAGGCCCCTCCCACATTAGGAAATGAAGATCGAGGATTACGCTTTCTTGAGCGATACGCAGACCGGCGCGCTGGTCGGGCGTGACGGATCGGTCGATTGGCTTTGTTTTCCTCGCTTCGATTCGGGCGCCTGCTTTGCCGCGTTGCTGGGCGACCGGAGAAATGGGCGGTGGCTGTTTTCGCCGAAAGAAGAAATCACGGCGACACGCCGCTGCTACCGCGACGGCACGCTGATTCTGGAAACCGAAATCGAAACCGCGAACGGCGCGGTGCGGCTTGTCGATTTCATGCCCCCACGGGGAGACAATCCCGACATCGTCCGGATCGTCGAAGGGCTCCGCGGGGAAGTCGCGATGGCCATGGAGTTGATCGTCCGCTTCGATTACGGCCGGATCGTGCCGTGGGTCCGGAAACGCGACGGCTCGCTGGAGGCGATCGCGGGGCCGGACGCGCTCGTTCTTCGCACGCCCGTCGAAACGCGCGGCGAAGATCTGACGACGGTCGCCGAATTCACCGTCGCGAAAGGCGAGCGGGTGCCGTTCGTGCTGACTTGGTTTGCCTCGCACGAGGAGGCGCCGCGCGCGATCAACCACGAGCATGCCCTGCGCGACACGGTTGAATATTGGGAGGAATGGTCGGGCAAATGCCAGCCACAGGGTGAATGGCACGATGCGGTGGTGCGTTCGCTGATCACCCTCAAGGGCCTCACCTATGCGCCGACCGGCGGGATTGTCGCGGCGGCGACGACGTCGTTGCCTGAGGAGATCGGCGGCGTGCGCAACTGGGACTACCGCATTTGCTGGCTGCGCGACGCGACTTTCACCCTCTACGCACTGATGAATGCCGGATATCTCGAGGAAGCGCGCGCCTGGCGGCAATGGCTCCTGCGGGCGGTGGCCGGAAGCGCGTCGCAGATGCAGATCATGTATGGCGTCCAAGGGGAGCGGCGACTGAACGAATACGAAATCCCGTGGCTGGACGGTTACGAGAATTCAAAGCCGGTTCGAATTGGCAATGCCGCCTCGGAGCAATTTCAGCTCGACGTTTACGGCGAGATCCTGGCGGCGATGTACGTGGCGCATCGCGCCGGGATCGAGACGAGCGAAGCCGATTGGAAGTTGCAGGTCGAGCTGATGCGATTTCTCGAAACGAAATGGCGCGAGCCGGACGAAGGGATCTGGGAGGTGCGCGGCGGGCGAAAGCAATTTACCCACTCAAAAATGATGGCGTGGCTGGCGTTCGATCGCGCGGTGAAACTGGTGGAGCGTTGTAATTGCGTGGCCGAACAGGAACACCTCGAGCGGTGGCGGCAGGTTCGCGACGAGATTCACCGCGAAGTGTGCGAGCGCGGCTATAACGCGAAGAAAAAGGCGTTCACCCAGTTCTATGGCTCCGACGAGCCGGACGCCAGCCTGCTCATGATGCCGCTGACCGGGTTCCTCCCGATCGATGACGAACGGGTTGTGGGCACAATCGAAGCGATCCAACGCGAACTGCTCCGGGATGGTTTCGTACTGCGGTATCGAGTCGAGACCGACGTTGACGGCTTGCCTGGTGGCGAAGGCATTTTTCTGCCCTGCTCGTTCTGGCTGGCCGATTGCCTGCATCTGATGGGAAGAACAACGGAAGCGCGCGACCTTTTCGAACGCCTTCTTGCTCTCCGCAATGACCTCGGCCTGCTCTCCGAGGAATACGATCCGCGCGCCAAACGCCAGCTCGGCAATTTTCCCCAGGCCTTCACGCATGTGGCGCTGATCAATACCGCAAACCTGCTTTCGGGCCGCTCCCGCGCCGGGCATTTTCGAAGGAAATAGGGTGTCAACAATGGAGCTGCGGAGGCTTAGGTTTTACAGATAAAAAGGCCGCGTTATAGTCGGCAAATGTTCCCGCGACTCCTCCCGGGCCTGGCCTTCTTGGTCTCTATTGCCACCGCGTCGGCCGACACTTTCGTGGTCACGAACACCAACGACAGCGGTCCGGGCTCGCTGCGCCAGGCGATCACGGATGCCAATGCCCACCCGAATGGCGCGGCTGCGGACATAATCCCTTTCAACATTGCCGGCAGCGGTGTTCACACGATTGTGGTGCAGTCGGTGTTGCCAGACATCACTGAAGCAGTATTGCTCGACGGCTGGTCGCAGCCCGGCTTTCAACAAGCGCCGCTGATTGAGCTAACGGCAACGTCGGGACTGGATGGACGCGGGCTAAATGTCAAGGCCAGCTGGACGACGATTCGCGGCTTGATCGTGAACGGCTTTACCGCCGCGATCTGGATCGGATCGTATTGGGGCAACGTCATCCAGGGATGTTATTTGGGCACCGACAATACGGGAACCCTGCGCCCCGAATACCAATGGCATCGTAATCTCAGGAGGGTCCCTCAACTTGATCGGCGGGATGGCGCCCGGCAGAGGCAATCTGATTTCGGGAAATACCGGCGGCATTGGCGTCCTTGTCCAGCGCGAAATCCGGAGCGGGCAGCCTGACATCAATCCGAGTTACAACGTTGTTCAGGGAAATTTGATCGGGACTGATGCGACTGGGTTGATTGCTCTGCCAAACGAGTTTGGCGTATTCTTCTCGGCCTCGACCGGCTTTGGCGATACAAGTGCGCCCGGCAACAAGATCGGCGGGATGCTCCGCCCGGCGCGGAACGTGATTTCCGGGAACAATGGTGACGGAATCAAGGGAGAGGGCAACTTCCCGGCGCTTCGAATTCAGGGCAACCTGATTGGAACCGGGACGGACGGCATGACGCCTCTCGGCAACAAGAGAAACGGAATCATCCTCGTTGGTGGTTTGTTTGGCAGCATCATCGGCCCGGAAACTGGCCCGAATCTCGATGGCGCCAACACCATCGCGTTCAATGGCGGCGACAGTTTCTTCTTCGCTGGGGCGGGCGTCAGTCTGGTTTCAGGATCGTCGACCTCGCTTGCGAGTCGGGTTTCATCCAACTCCATTCACGATAACATAAAGCTGGGAATCGACCTCAACGGAGACGGTGTGACTCCGAACGACCCGAACTTCAATTTCGGCCGTCAAAACTTCCCGGTGCTTAGTGGCGCTTTCGCGTTCAATGGCCAGCTCACCATCTGCGGCACGCTCAACAGCCTCGCTTCCACAAATTTCACCCTCGAATTTTTCGCGAATCAGAACGCGGATAGCTCCGGTTACGGCGAAGGTCAGATTTTTCTCGGTCAGGCAAAGGTTGTCACAGACAGCGCGGGTAACGCGGGCTTTAATGTGACTTTTCCGTTGCCGGCGAATGTCACTGCGGTCACAGCAACGGCCATCGGACCCTTCGGATCCATTTATCGGGTGTCGGAATTCTCCGGTGCGTTGAGCATCGCCTCGACCCAACCGACGGTACCGCCGACCAGCCCGACCGCCGTGGTCCTCCCGACGCGGGCGAGCAAACTGCTCAATTTGTCGACACGTCTGCGGGTTGAAACGGGCGAAGACGTTTTGATTGGCGGCTTCATTGTCTCGGGGAACGATCCGAAAAAAATCATCGTGCGCGGTATTGGCCCGTCTCTAAACGCGTTTCACGTGCCGGACTTCTTGGCGGACCCGGTCCTGGAGCTGTACGACGCTTCGGGCCAACTTCTGG
>JBAPMH010000573.1:0-3769 GCA_049278515.1 Chthoniobacterales bacterium | reverse complement strand
GGCGACGACTCCAAGCCGGGTCGCGGCGCTGCCGAGCGCGCCTGCGATTGCAACTCCCTCGCCGTCAACCAGGGCGACTTCTCCACCCGCGATAGTCGCCGCGGCTTCTCCAAGCGAGCCGCGCTCGATACCAACCGCTACGGCCGCCCGTCAGCCCGCGAGCGTGGCCTTGTTTCCAGCCTCAGCCGGTTTCAATCCGACCGTGGCGCTGGTCGACATGAACCGGATTTTTAAAGAGTACACCAAGACCAAAGACTTCGAGAAAAAGATCAACGACTCCAAAGACGCGGCCAAATGGGAGTACGACCAGCGGGCCGACGCCTACAAGAAGGCCTTGAATGAGATCAACGCCCTGACCCAACAGATCGAGGCCTCCACCTCCTCGCAGTCCGCCCGGGAATCGATGGCGAAAGAACGCGACGAAAAGATTGCCAACGTGAAAACAATGGAGCGCGAGATCAACGAGTTCCGTCAAACTCGCGAGAAACAGCTTCAGGAAGAAGCGATGAGGCTGCGGGAACAGATCGTAAAGGAAATAACACAGGAAATCCAATCACTCGACCGCTCGCGCGCCCAACTGGTGTTCGACCGGAGCGGCATGAGCACGAGCGGCGTGGCGTTCCTCCTTGCCGCCCCGGTTTCCTCCGACGTGAGCGACAAGATCGTGGCCAGTCTGAATAAGAAAGCCCGCAGCTCGTTCGCGGGAACGCGGAACCATACCGTTGGACTCGTCGACATGAACGCGGTCTTCAAGGGCTACGACAAAACGAAAACGTCCGAGGTAAAAATCAACGAGGCCAAGGACGCGGCGAAGAAGGAATACGACGATCGCGCCGCCAATTACCAAAAGGCGCTCACCGCAATCAACGCCCTGACCCAACAGATCGAGGCCTCCACCTCCTCCCAGTCCGCCCGGGAATCGATGGTGAAGGAACGGGACGAAAAGATCGCCAACCTGAAAAATATGGAGCGCGACATCAACGAATTTCGCCAAACCCGCGAGGGTCAGCTCCAGAAGCAGGCAGTGCTGATGCGAGATGGGATCGTCAAGGAGATCGATGATGCGATCAAGGCGCAGTTAGTCGCCGCGAACGCGACCCCCTTGTTCTTCGATGCAAGCGGCACCAGCAGCAACGGCGCCCCAATCCTCGTCTACCACAAAGGAGTGCCCGATTATTCCGGCGACATCCTGGCGGGACTGAACGGGAAAATATCGGTCCGGTTTCACCAGCGGCTCGCCGACGCGAAATCACTTCGTTTCGGGATCGTGGACATGAACCGGTTTTTCCAGGATTGGCCCGACACGAAAACGTCGGAGGCAAAAATAAACGCCGCTAAGGAAGTGGCGAAGAAGGAATACGATGATCGGTCGGCGGCGTATAAAAACGCGCTGGAAGAAATCAACAGCCTCAACCGGCAGGTCGATTCCCCCGGTCTCAACGCGGACACGAAGACCGCGAAAGCGAAGGAGCGCGACGCGAAGATCACCGCGATCAAAGCGATGGAGAAAGAGATCAACGAGTTTCGGGCCGCGAGGGAAAAGCAGTTGCAGGATGAAGCCACGAAGCTTCGCAACGAGATCGTCGTGAAACTGACGGCGGCCGTCGCCCGTCGGGCTGAGGCGGAAGGTTTTGATCTCATCTTCGACTCATCCGGGCCGTCCATGAGCGGTGTTCCGCTCCTTGTCATCCCGCCTGGGGTTCCCGACCTGACAGACGGTCTGCTGAAACAATAACGAGGGCGGCGCGCCTTTCCGGAACATGGACGAACTCGACCTGGGCCAGACCATTCGAGGTTTTGCTCCGGGCCAGAAAATTCTGAACCGTTATACGCTCGGGCGGATCCTCGGCCGGGGCGGGATGGGAGTCGTCTGGCTGGCGCACGACAACGATTTGGAACGCGAAGTGGCGCTAAAATTTCTGCCGGAGCTGATCGTCCACGATCGCGGCGTGTTGGACGATTTGAAACGGGAGACGCGCCGCAGCCTGGCCCTCACCCACCACCACATTGTGCGCATTTACGATTTCGCCCAAGGCCCGGAATGCGCCTGCATTTCCATGGAATACGTGGACGGCTCCACTCTCTCTTCGTTGCGGGTAGATCAACCGCACAAGGTTTTCGAGGTGATAACGCTGGCGCCATTGCTCGAGCAGGTCTGCGCCGCGCTCCAGTACGCGCATGTCCAGGCGCGCATCGTTCATCGCGACTTGAAGCCGTCGAACCTGATGGTGAACGCGAAGGGCGAAGCGAAAGTGGCCGACTTCGGGATCGCGCGCAGTCTCACGGATTCGGTGAGCATGCTGACGAGGGGACGCGGGGGAACCAGCGGCACGCTCGTCTATATGAGCCCGCAACAGCTCGATGGCGAACATGTCTCGGAACTGGACGACATCTATTCGCTCGGCGCGACCATCTACGAGTTGCTCACGAGCAAGCCGCCATTTTTTAGCGGTCAAATCGACCGGCTGGTTCGCGAGAAAATTCCGCCTCCGATAGCGGTGCGGCGCGCGGATTTGGAAGTGCCGAGCAAGGTGCCGATCCCGGCCCACTGGGAAGAAACGATCGCGGCCTGCCTTGCAAAAGATCCGGCGGCGCGTCCCCAAAGCGCGCAGGAATTGAAGGAGCGGCTCCTGTCTCCGCAACGGCCGGCGGTAGTCGCATCACCGACGGTGGCGACACCGACGTCGGCACCGAGAACGCCGCCGGCATCGCCAGCCAAAGTCAGCCGGGTTCGGCGGCGTTCCGGGCTTTTAATTGGCGGAATCGCGGGAATCGCCGTTACCGCCGTCGCGGTCTTCCTGTTCATTAAATGGCTTTCGTCGCGCGAAGAGCCGACAGCGACCCAGCCCCCAGTCACGGTGGCGACTCGCATCGTTGCGTATTCGCCGCCTCAGGCAGCAACGCCATCCCCGGTGGCTAACGAAAAGCGCAAGTCAGAGGAAGAGGCTGCATTAGTTCCAGCAGCGGAAGCAAAGAAGAAAAAGGAAGTGAGCAGTATTGCCGATGCGAGCAAAGAACGCCCATGGGAGAACAGCGTCGGGATGAGGTTCGTCCCCGTGTCGGGAACGGCAGTGCTTTTCAGCATATGGCACACTCGCGTCCGAGAGTACGAAATCTTTATTAATGAAACGGGCCGCTCGTTCGAAAAGCCATCGTTCGTTCAGAATCCGTTGGATCCGGTTGCGAATGTCAGCTGGGATGACAGTAAGGCGTTTTGTTCATGGCTAACCGCACGCGATCAAGCGTATGGTCGCATCACCGGGCAGCAGGAATATCGATTGCCCACCGACGCGGAGTGGAGTGCGGCTGCCGGTAACACCAAATACCCTTGGGGCAACGAATGGCCGCCGCCGAAGGACGCTGGCAATTACGGGACTTCGCTCGCTGTCGACACGTATGTCTTCACCTCGCCGGTGGGTACATTCGCTCCGAATGTTGCAGGATTATACGACATGGGTGGCAATGTCTGGCAGTGGTGCGAGGACTGGTATCGCAAAGAAATGAACGATCCAGAAGTGCTCGACAGATACCCGGACCTAAAGGACGACGGTCGGGGCCACACGCAACGAGTCGTGCGCGGCGCCTCGTGGTTCGTCAGCCAACCATTTTACATACTGTCTTCCACTCGTATTAGCGGCGGCTCGCCGAGCTATCGCAATAGCAATAATGGGTTTCGGTGCGTTTTGAGCAACTCCTCTCCACCACCATCCACGCCCACCGCGACGGCCCCCGCGACCAACGTCGATGCAATGAAATACATCAGGCAGTT
>JBAPMH010000572.1:0-7138 GCA_049278515.1 Chthoniobacterales bacterium | reverse complement strand
CGTTACACGGTGCGAGTCCCGAAAAGCTTTAACTCCGAGCTGCGCACCGGTGGCGGCACGATCATGGTGGCCGAAATCACCGGCACCTTGAGCGCCGACACGAGCGGCGGGAAACTGAAGTTCACCCATTTGAAGGGTCCCACCGGCGCGACGACCTCCGGCGGGAGCATCGAGCTGAACGGCTGCGACGGCCCGCTCAAAGTGGACACGAGCGGCGGCCGGATCGAGGCCGTCGAGGGGAGCGGCTCGCTCGAAGCGCGCACCTCGGGCGGATCGATCGTGGTCCGCAATTTCGCGGGCGACGCGAAGGTGGAAACGAGCGGCGGGCGGCTCGCTTTCGAGAACATCAACGGCAAGATTATTGGGCGGACGTCCGGCGGATCGATCACCGCGAAATTGAAGTCGCCCGTGCCCGGAGACGTGGACCTGGAAACATCCGCGGGCAGCATCGACGTAATGGTTCCTCCCGATGCCGGTCTCGATGTGGAAGCGGAATCGAGCTCGGGGCGGGTGACGAGCGAACTGCCGTTCACCGGCACCCGGACGGATCGCGATTCAATGAAAGGAAAGATTAACGGCGGCGGGAAATCGCTGGTCCTGCGCTCCGGCGCGGGCAGCATTTCGATAAAACCGGCGTCGGCTGAAGTGGCAATCAAATAGACGGAGGCGCGCCATGAACGACCTCCGCTACGCCTTCCGTCAGCTCCGGAAAACGCCGGGATTCACTTTCATCGCGGTCCTCACCCTGGCGCTTGGGATTGGGGCGAACACCGCGATCTTCAGTGTCATCTACGCGGTCCTGCTCCAGCCGCTTCCCTATCCGCAGGGCGAACGGATCTGCATCCTGACCGAGACCGACTCGAACCAGCCCCAGATTTCGGTCGCGTATCCGGATTACGTCGATTGGACGCGAGACCAGAAGGTGTTCGACGCGCTGGCGGCCTCGCGGCGGGAATCTTACAACCTAAGCGGACTCGAAGGCCGCGCGCCGGAGCAAATCTCCGGGGCCCTGGTAACGGCGAGCTTTTTCAAGGTGATCGGCCTTCAGCCGCAGCTTGGGCGCGTGTTCACGGAGGAGGAAGATCGCGTAGGCGGCCCGGCGGTCTGCGTGATCAGCGACAAACTTTGGCAACGCGTCTTTAACCGTGACGCAAATGTTCTCGGCAAATCGGCCAACTTCGGCAACCAGCCCTACACGATCGTCGGCGTCATGCCGGCGCAGATGTTTTCGCCGCGGACGGTGGAAGTCTGGTTTCCGCTGACCCGCCGGACTGACAGCCAGGTGTGGCAGGAGCGGGACAACCATCCGGGATTATTCGGCTGGGCGCGGCTGAAAGAGGGCGTGACGCCCGAAAAAGCGCTGGTCCAGATGAAGGAAATCAACGCGCGGCTTGCGCAGCAATACCCGAAATCGAACACGGGCGTGAGCGTGACGGTGACGCCGTTTCTGGAAAACCAGGTGGGCGATTATCGCGGCAGCCTGAACCTGTTGCTCGGAGCGGTCGTGCTCGTGTTGCTGATCGCCTGCGCGAACCTCGCGAACCTGCTCGCAGCGCGGGGTGCGGCGCGAGCGCGAGAATTCGCGGTGAGAGCGGCGGTGGGCGCGTCGCGGTGGGCGATCATTCGGCCGTTGTTGATCGAAAGCCTGGTGCTCGCGCTCGTCGGCGGCGGACTCGGGTTATGTATGGCAGCGTGGGGTCGCGACCTGCTGGTGGCGCTGGCGCCGCCCGGCGTGCCGCGATTCCAAAACATCGCGCTCAACAACTGGGTTCTCGCGTTCAGCCTCGGGTTGTCGTTCGTGACGAGTGTGCTCTTCGGGCTCTGGCCGGCGTGGCACAGCTCGCGCGCCGACATTCAGCTGGCGTTGAAATCGGGCGGACACGGAAGCTCGGAGACCGCCGGCGCCAAACGGTCCCGCGATCTTCTCGTCATCGCCGAAGTGGCCCTGACGCTCATCCTGTTGAGCACGGCCGGTCTGGTCCTGAAGAGTTTTGCGAACGCGCGCAACCTCGGTCTCGGTTTCGATCCCCATCTCCTTCTCTCGGCCCGGGTCGACCTGCCGGAACCCAGTTATTCCGATCCCAAGAAAGTCTGGAATTTCCAGCAGGCGCTCCTGGACAAGCTTTCCGTCCTGCCGGGCGTGGAGAGTGCCGCGATCGCGTCGAATCCCCCGCTGATGACCGGATGGCAAACTTCGTTCGTGCCGGAAGGAATGCAGGAACCGGAGCCGGGTAAATTTCCTTCGGCCGAAATGGCGGTGGTGACGGAATCCTATTTCCAGACAATCAAGACGCCACTGCTGCGCGGGCGCGCGTTTGAGGCGACGGACACGAAGGAAAAACCGCCGGTGATCGTCGTCGATCAACTTTTTGTCGATCGCTTTTTCCAGGGGCAGGACGCGGTCGGGAAACACATTCGGATGCACACCGGCGAGAAGGGCGAGAACGAGGATCGCCTCATCGTCGGCGTGGTGCCGCACCTGAAGGTTTACGGGTTCGAGGAGACGGTGGTCCTGCCGCAGGCCTACTTGCCGGCCAAACAGATTTCGGCGAACGGAATGGTGGTTTTGATCCGGACGTCGCTCGCGCCGAAGTCGCTCGAGAAACCGGTCCGCGAGATGGTGGCGTCGCTCGATCCATCGCAGCCGGCGTTCGAGTTCAAGACGATGCAGGAACGGGTCGAAGAAACCTGGGCGACCCCGCGGTTGATGAGCTTTCTCCTGGCGTGCTTTGCGATCCTGGCGCTGACGCTGGCGATCGTCGGCCTCTACGGGGTGATGGCGTATAACGGTCTCCGGCGGATGCGCGAGATCGGGGTGCGGCTCGCGCTCGGCGCCATGCCGTCGCAAATCCGGTTGATGATGCTCGGGCAGGGAATGCGGCTGCTGGCGATTGGCCTCGTGCTCGGATTCGCGGGGGCGATCGCAGCTTCGCGGATCGTTCGGAGTTTGCTCTTCGGCGTAAACGCGAACGACCCGTTGATCTACGCGGCGGTCACGCTCGTCCTTATCGCCGCCGCGATTGTCGCCTGCTGGCTGCCGGCCCGCCGCGCTTCAAGGGTTAACCCGATGGTTACGCTCAGAGCTGAATGATGGGGAAGTGACCGGTGACCAGTGATCAGATTAGAGAGACAAAAAGAGCAGACGGTGACGAGTGACATGATGGACGCCAATCGAAAATCGAGAATCGAGAATCGAGAATCGCCGTGAACAATCTCCGCTACGCCATTCGCCAGCTTCGGAAGTCGCCAGGATTCACCCTCGTGGCGGTGCTAATCCTCGCGCTCGGGATCGGAGCGAACACCGCCATCTTCACGGTGGTCAACGCGGTCCTGCTTTCGCCCCTGCCCTATTCGGACGCCGATCGTCTAGCCACGGTCACCTCGCGCAATCCGCAGGAAAACCTGAAAGGCCTCGGGTTCGCACCCGCCGGGTTCCGCGACGTCGAAAAGCAGGTCACATCTTTCGAAGCCTTCGGCGGATCCCGTTACAACTACGATAACCTGACCGGGATCGAAAAACCGACTTCACTCAGCGGCGGCCTGGTCACGCAGGATTACTTCAAGGTGCTTGGCGAAAAGGCGCTGATTGGCCGCACGTTTACGAAAGAAGACGCTGCCGGCGGCGCAAAATCGACGGTTATCCTGAGCTACGACCTCTGGCAGAAACAATTCGGCGGCCGGCGCGAGATTGTCGGCCAATCGGTCACGCTCAACGATGTGCCGACCGAAGTCATCGGCGTGATGCCGCGCACCTTCAAGGATCCGTTCGGGGTCGCGTCGCTCTGGCGAATTTTCCCGAATGAAGGTGGCGAGAACATGGTCGCGAACGCGCGCTTTTGGTGGGTGATGGGAAAATTGAAGCCCGGAATTTCCAACCTGACCGCGCAGGCCGAGATGTCGACGATTGCCGCGCGCCTGGCGCAAAACGATCCGAAATTCTACAAAGGCTGGGACTTCAAGATTAGCCCGTTGCGCGACGACGTTGTCGGCAATTATCGGGACGGTTTGCTCCTGGTGGTGGGTGCGGCGTTGCTCGTTCTCCTGATTACGTGCGCCAATGTCGCCGGACTGCAATTCGTCCGCGCGTCGACCCGGCAGCGGGAAGTAGCCATTCGCCTTGCGCTTGGCGCGAGCCGGTCCGCGATCGCGCGCGGCCACCTTGTCGAATCCCTCCTTCTGGTAGCGATGGGTGGAATCGGCGGCGTTCTCGTCGGCAGTTGGGGATTGGATCTGCTTCTGGCCTCGCTCTCCCGCGATTGGATTCCACGCGGCGACGAGATCGTCCTGAACACGACTGTGCTCGCGGTTACAGGTTTGACGGCACTGATCACAGGCGTCGTCTTCGGTTTGTTTCCGGCCCTCTCCGCAACTCGCGTCGAAGCCATCGATTCGCTGCGTGAGGGCAGCAAAGGGTCCTCCGGTTTGCAATCGGTCCGGCTCCGCGGCGCGCTCGTCGTCGGGCAGATCGCGCTCACTCTTGTCCTGCTCGTTTGCGCGGGACTCATCTGGAAAAGTTTTGGCGCAATTGTCCGGGTCAATCCCGGCATCCAGATCGAAAACACGCTCAGCATGGTGCTGACGCTGTCACCGACTCGTTACGATACGGGCCCGAAGCGGACGGAATATTATCACCAGGTCCTCGAGCGGATCGGTGCCGTCCCCGGCGTAGAATCGGTCGGGTTCACCCAAACAATGCCGTTCACCTGGGGAATTCCGGCGACCTTTTCGATCCCCGGAGTGCCGGACGACAGCGCGAAATTGCCGCCGGCGTTCTACGATTCCGTGAGCACGTCGTATTTCGCGACGATGCACATTCCACTCATCGCGGGACGCGGGTTCACGGAACAGGACAACGATAACGCGCCGAAAGTGGTCGTCCTGAGTCAGTCGACCGCACAGAAATTTTTTCCGGCCGAAGACCCGATCGGCAAACGGCTGGTCTTGCCGCCGAGCCGACAGCAACCGAATCCGACGGCGCTCGAAGTGATTGGCGTGGTCGGCGACGTGCCGCGAAACGGTTTGAACGCAATCACGCCCTATCAAGCTTATGCGACCCTGAACCAGCGGGGTATTCCGTTCGCCACCCTGCTGGTTCGGTCGCCGCTTCCGGTTGAGACCCTGTCGCAAACAATCCAGCGCGCGATCTGGGAATTCAATCCGGAGCAGACGATCTCGAACGTGACGCCGGTGAAATCGATCGTGAAATCGAGCCTCACCCAGCCGCAGCTATATCTCACTCTTTTCAGTCTCTTTGCGGTCCTGGCGCTGCTCCTCGCAGCCATCGGGCTTTACGGGCTCATCGCCTACAGCGTGGCGCAACGGACCCGCGAGTTCGGCATTCGCTACGCGCTCGGCGCTCAAGTGCGGGACGTTTTGCGGCTCGTGATGAGCCAGGGCGCGCGGCTGACCGCGCTTGGGCTCGTGATTGGTTTGCTCGGGGCTGCCGCGGCCGCGCGTTTGATGGAAACGCTCCTCTTTCGCACGAAAGCCTACGACCCGTTTGTTTTCGCCGGAGTGGTGATCGTCCTCGCCGCCATTGGCCTGCTCGCCGCGCTGTTGCCGGCGTTGCGGGCGACGAAGGCGGATCCGGTGGCGGCTTTGCGAGCGGAATGATGGGAATGACGAAGCACGAATGACGAATGCCGAATGCCGAAGGAATGACGAAGCCAGAATTCACAAAGAAAACGACGCGATGCCACGGGCGAGGAGCGGAAGGGTTCTGTCAATCGCGGTTCGTCATTCGAGCATTCCTTCGTCATTCGTCATTCGTCATTCGTCATTTTTCGCCATGATGACCCGTCGCCAATTCACGAAAACGCTGGGTAGCGCCACCGCGCTCACGGCGCTCTCGCCGTTCATCATCCGGGCGGCGGACGAACCGACGGTGTCCGCGGAAGCCGCCAGGATTTATCGCGAATCGTTCATCCTCGACGGGAACGCGCTGGCCTCGATCGGCTGGCTCCTTTCGAGGCCGAACCAGGACGAGATCACGAAAGGGATCCGCGACTCCGGGGTCACAGCGGTTAAAGCAACAATCGGCGGAGCCATGGGCGGTTTCGCCGAGACGGTGGCCGACATTGCGAAAGCGGATCAGCTCATGGAGAAGCGGCCCGATCTCTTTCTCAAAGTGCGCACGGCGGCCGACCTCGACCGGGCGCGCGGTGAGAAAAAACTGGGGGTCATTTATTCCTTCGAATCCGCCGCCATGCTCGAAGACAAGATCGAGCGAATCGAAATTTTTCGCGGACTCGGCGTCCGGGTGATGCAGCTCAATTACAATCGGCGGACGCCGTTCGGCGTCGGTTGCCTGGACGGCGATACCGACGGGCTGACCGATCTCGGCCGCCAGGCGATCGCGAAGATGAACGAGCTCGGGGTCACGCTCGACCTGAGCCATTCCAACACGAAAACCACCGCCGATGGCATTGCGGCGTCGAGCAAGCCGCCGCTGATTACCCACGCTGGTTGCCGCGTGGTCTATCAGCATCCGCGAAACAAGGAGGACCGGGAGCTGAAGGCACTGGCGGATAAAGGAGGCGTCGTCGGCATTTACATGCTGCCGTACCTCACCGCCTCGCCCAAGCAACCGATGCGGGAGGATTACCTCCAGCATCTCGAGCACGCGCTCAAGGTTTGCGGCGAGGATCACGTCGGGATTGGAAGTGACGTCCCATTCTTTGGAGTCGACGAAAGCGATCTGGCGGAAATGAAGAAAGACGCCGAAAAGCGGAAGGCGGACGGGGTCGCCGCTCCCGGGGAAGATCGGCCCACCTACATCCCCGATCTCAACACGCCCCGAAAACTGGAGCTCGTCGCGGATGCGCTTTTAAAACGGGGCCACAAAGCCGCGGCCGTGGAGAAAATTCTCGGCGGCAATTTCAAACGAGTCTTTGCCGAAATCTGGACCGCGTGATGACCAATCGAAAATCGCAATTCTTATGAACGACCTCCGCTTCGCCTTTCGCCAGCTTCGGAAATCACCGGGATTCACCATCATCGCGGTGCTCACTCTCGCGCTCGGGATCGGCGCGAATTCCGCGATCTTCAGCGTGGTCAATCACGTCCTCCTCCGGCCGCTTCCGTATCCGCAGCCGGAGCGGGTCGTTTCCCTGGCCGAGACGACCGGTGGAACGAACAC
>JBAPMH010000571.1:0-1586 GCA_049278515.1 Chthoniobacterales bacterium | reverse complement strand
TCTCTTGACAATCACCGACACGCCACCTCCTTCGAGCAACACTCCCGCGGCCGCCGCCGCCAACACCTATCCCGCGACCCCGGCGCTGGTGATCCCGCTCTCGCTCGCCCAGGTGCCGCTGCATCCGCAAGGGACGCTCGCGGGCCCGGCCGGAAGCACTCCCGCCGGCTCGCCCGCGGGTCCTGTTTCGGCGCAGTATCTGCCGTTTGTCTATCAGCTCAACGGAACGAACGAAGCGACGCGCGACCTCATCTTCGCGGCCCTCCAAACCGACCTCTCGCAGGCTTCCATCAGCCTGCTCTATCCCACCAGTTCAGGCTCGCCCGCCGCCGCGGCCGGCCTGCAATCCGACGAGCTCGCGGGCGACGTGTTGATCGCCAAGACGAACCTTTCCACGCTCAATCAGGTGCCAATGGCTGGGGCGCCGTTCGTCCGCATGGCGGAAGCGCTCGGAGATACCGACGTCGTTTACGCGCCGGTCACGAATGTCGCCGGATTCCTCCAGCTCATCTGGGAAGTCAGCGTGGTCAACGCGCCCGGTTTCTTTTTGTTCTATGTCACCGCCGACGGCAAAGGATTGCCGGTTTCTCTTTTCTCCGACCTCGGGACCGAGGGCGGGATGACGGCGCAATTCACGCTGGTGGTGGAGCTCCCGCAGACTCCGCAGTCGCCGCCGACGCCGAAAACGCCGGTGGCTGTAAACGCTTTCACCAACGCCGTGTTTATCGGCCGCGCCGTCGATCCCGCCACGGAGGTGCTCTTCGCCGCCGTCTCGACGCCGAGCTCCGGGCCGATCCTGCAATACAGCTCGACCTATGCGGCCGGCAATGTCGGTTACGTGCTGACATGGGACCGTCCGCCGGACAGTCCGGAGCCCCCTCAGCCGTTTGTCCCAGTCGCGGAGCTCTATCATCTTCTCCAATTCCAAGTGCAGCCGACCGGCGGCTACGACGCTTCGGTTTGGAGTCTCCCCGCGGGCCCGGCGCAGAACAATGTGCCGGCCGCCTTCCTCGAAGGCAGTCCCGAGACGGCGTGGAGCTACGCGACGACCATTCCGGCCTACGTCCACAGGACAGGCTCCTCTCCGAACGGAAACGTCTACAGCGCGATGGGCGATCCGATCGAGATCGCGATCCGCGTGATCGATGTCTACGGCGATGCGCTCCCGGACACACATCTCAATACCCAGACGCCGCTCTACCAGGATCCGCTTGTGCCATTGGGCGCCTGGCCGGGTGTGCAGTTCCATTACCTCGTCGAAGCCGGAAGCAACAACACCGCCTCGCTCGTGCTCGACGGCTTCTTCGATCCGGACTCGATCGCGCCCTCGGACTCGCCCGCTTCTCCCGATGCCGCGGTCAGCGTGCAGCAGCAATGGAGCGCGATCGCGCAGCGCTACCGGGTGATTGTCGATCAGCTCAGCGATCCGAACACACTCCTCACGGTATCGACTACGCTGGCCGGCGGGACTTTGCCTGGTTCCGATTCGATCGCCGCCAGCCTGCTGGTATTCGCGCAGACGATCCTCGCGGAAGTCTCCGCCGCGGCCTCAAGCTCCCCATCGGTTCCGCCAAAACCGCAAACGT
>JBAPMH010000570.1:0-3035 GCA_049278515.1 Chthoniobacterales bacterium | reverse complement strand
CAACGAATTCGGAGTCCGCTTCTTGAGTCCCTTGATCGGCGCTGCGACCTGCCTGCTCCTCTACTATTTCACCCGGCGCCTGTTCAACGAGCGCGCCGCTTTCTGGGCGATCATAGCCTTGAATGCCATCCCTCTGTTTAATGTCGGGAACCTCGTGATGACGATCGATCCGCTCTCGATCTTTTTCTGGGTGGCGGCGATGTATACCTTCTGGGTGGCCCTGGAACGAACGCCGGCCGCGCTCTGGCTTTGGGTGGCGACCGGGTTGCTGATCGGCCTCGGGTTTCTCTGCAAGTACACAAACGCGTTCGAGCTGACCTCCATTGTCCTCGTCCTCGCTCTCGTGCCGCGGCATCGCCGCGAATTCAAACGGCCAGGATTTTATCTTCTGCTCGCGGCCTTCCTTATTTGTCTCGCGCCGCCGTTGCTCTGGAACTACAACCATGCCTGGGTTACGGCCAGTCATCTGCAGTCGCGGGGCGGGCTTGATCAGTCGCTCGGGTTCCGCCCGCTCGAAGTGCTTGGATTTCTAGGCGCCCATTTTCTCACGTTCTCTCCGCTCCTCTTTCTTGCCCTGGCTTGGGCGGTGATTGCAAACTGGCGGCGCGCCCGGCAGCAAATCAAAGTGTTGTTTCTTTTCTGGTTCGGCCTGCCCGTCTTCGCGTTTTATCTGATCCTCTCGATCAACGACCAGGCCGCGCCGAACTGGGATGTGCTCGCCTTTCTCAGCCTCGCTGTGCTCGCTGCCGCATTTTGGACGGAGAAGGTTCGCTCGAGTCGCGGCGCGGCCCGATTTCTCGCCACCGGGATCGCGCTCGGGATCGTCCTGAGCCTCTTCGTTCTCGATACAGATATATTGCGCACCCTTAACCTTCCCTTTCCCCACCACCGCGACCCGGCCGATCGCGTCCGCGGCTGGAAATCCGCGTCCCGCGCCGTGGAAAAAATCCGGAACGACCTCGAGACGAAAAACAAAGAGCAGCTTTTCGTGATTGCCGACCAGCGGGACCGCGCTTCGGAGATGGCGTTCTACTTCAAGCAGAAACGCGTCGAAGGCCCGGGCCATCCGCCGGTTTACATCGTGGAATCGCAGGACATCCAGAACCAGTTTTCGTTTTGGCCGCGCTACGACCAGTTCGTGGAAGCCTCGCCAAACACGGCGCGGCCCGATGGCGAAGTTTACACGGAGGAAGAGGGAGTGAATCTTTTCACGGGCCGAAGTGCGCTCTACGTCCAGAGCGGCAAGGGCGTTCTGGTGCCGCACAATATCCGGGTCGGCTTCGAGTCGGTTGACCGCATCGCCACCATCGAGGTCACCCGGTTTGGCGCGATCGTGCGAGAGTGGCAGGTGTTTTTCTGCCGCAATTATCGGACACTGCCGCTATGAGCCCTGGGTCGCCCGCGATTTCGGTCGTCGTGCCGTTGTTTAACGAAGAGGAGAACGTGCCGATTCTCCAGACGGAGCTCACCGCCGCGCTCGGCGCGTTCGATTACGAAATCGTATTTGTCGATGACGGCTCGCGCGACGGCACGGTGGGGCGGGTTGCGCCGGATCCCCGGGTCCGGGTTCTTCAATTCGAACGCAACGCCGGCCAGAGCGCCGCGATGTTCGCCGGACTTCAGGCCGCGCGTGGCGCCGTGGCGGTGCTGATCGACGGCGACCTCCAAAACGATCCCGCCGATATTCCGCGTCTGCTGTCGGAGATCGAGCGGGGCGCTGATCTCGTTTGCGGTTTTCGAGCGCAGCGGAAGGACACCGTCGTGAAACGCATTACCAGCCGAGTCGCGAATTTCATCCGGAGCCGCTTCACCAAAGACGGGGTGCGTGATACGGGGTGCACCTTGAAAGCGATGCGGCGCGAGTGCATCGGCGCGCTGGTGCCGTTCAAGGGCATGCACCGCTTCATTCCGGCGCTCGTCAAAGGCGCGGGCTATCGGCTCGTCGAAATCCCGGTCAACCATCGCCCGCGCAAATTCGGCCAGAGCAAGTACGGGCTCGGCAACCGGGCCGTGCGGGCCACCATGGACATGTTCGGCGTCCGCTGGCTCTTATCGCGCCGGCTCGATTACAAGGTGCGCGGCGGATAGCCAGGGCGCGCCGTTCCATGCTTGTCATCCCGAGGCTGGCGGAGCGCGCCGAGGGACCTCTCAAACGCTGAATCGCTTCCGCGAAATCCCGAGGCATCTACGTCAGAGCGGCGCTCGTCGATCGCTTGCGTGACGCAATTTGCAACTGGGAGGTCCCTCGCCGTCTTCGCGGCTCGGGATGACACAGCTCCTAATATTTCTCCACTTTGATCCCCCGTTTGGCCAGTTGCGCCTGAAGGCTGTCCGGCCCCGCGAGATGTCCGGCGCCGACAGCTACCTGCTGCACGCCCGCGCCCTTCAACATCTGCTCGATTTTCTCCGCCCAGGCTTTGTTTCGCCGAACGATCAGCTTGTCGTAAACCGTCGGCGCTTGCGCCTTGATCTCAGCAATTGACAGGCGTTCGATCGTGTCGACGTCTCCGTCGATCCAGGCCTTGGCCAGCCGGTCAAGGAATTCGATCCCTTTCTCGAGGTCGTCCAGGGTGCCGACGAAAAACTGGAGCTGCTCCTCGTCCGAGAGGTCGGCCAAAAGGTGAATTTGTTCTTCCGCCGTTTCGAACCCGCGGATCTTGTCCCCCTCTTCGGTTGCCTGGGCGGCGAGCACGCGTTCCACGCCGGCCTTGGGATCGTATCCCGCTTTTTGAATCGGCCTCATCGCGAGAACCACTCCCGCCAGCCAGGGCCGGAGCGGCTCAAGCTTGTCGGGGGCGATGCCGTAATTGCTGGTCAACTTCTCGAGCTTCTTCTTCTGTTCGTCGTTCAACTTGGTCGAGAGCGGATGTTCCGGATCGAGCCCGAACTGCGCCACGAGCGGTTCCATGGCGTCCTGATTATCGAAATCGGTGGTTTCGAGCCAAAGCTCTGTGCTCTCGTGCACGGCTTTCTTTACCTTTTCAGCGTTCCATTCCGCGTCGCGTTTCAGGAGATGGAGGGTGCCAATGAGGTAA
>JBAPMH010000569.1:0-8925 GCA_049278515.1 Chthoniobacterales bacterium | reverse complement strand
AGTCGCCGCACAAAGGCGGCTCCCACATTTGAAAAACATACTGGCAAACAAAAAACCGGGAGACCGGCTTTCACCGCGTCTCCCGGTTTCGCAATTTAAGAACTCGTTAGGCAGCGGAATAATGCTCGCTCGATTTCGCACCGCTCACGACCAGCTTCCGGCCCAGGAATTCCTTGTCGTGTAATTCCTCAACGGCGCGCTTGGCTTCGTCGACACTTTGCATTTGGACGAAGGCGAACCCTTTCGAACGCTGGTTATGTTTATAGGTCACGACCTCGGCGTTCTGGACTGCGCCGACGCCGTTGAAGAGCTCGAACAAGTCGCTCTCCGACGCATCAAACGACAGGTTCCCGACGTAAAGCCGGGGCGTGGTCACTTCGACTGCTTCAGGCTTGCGCTGCGGCCGCGACGGTTCCGAACCGTTGCCCCGGGCGGGCTGCATCGGCCGGGCCGACGGTTTTTCGCCGCCGGTGAAAAAAGCCGTGATTTTCTGCCAGAACGATTTCTTCGCCGGTGCGCGCGAGGGCGCACTCTGGTAGCGAGGGCGATTGTCGCCCCTTCTGCGGGAGCCGCCGCGTGGTCGCCGGCCGTTTCTCCCTGATGAATGAGATGCCATATTGATCCTCAGATATTACCCAATTGTTATTCGGGCGGAGCGCATCGATCGATGCACGGTCCGTGGCGCGCGAACCCGAAACGCTCCTCAAAAGGAGCCAGTAAGCAATCTGCAGCGCCGGTGGAAACTCCGCCCCGTGGAGCCGGGAATTCATTCGTAAGCAACGGCTGTCCGCACCAGTCAACCAACGAAACAGCCCCAACGCGAAAGGACGCGTCTGGATTTGGCAAACACTGAATCGTCTTGAAAAGCGAACGTCCGGGTTAACGAAGAACATTCCCGACATCTGCGGGAATTATGGCTGTTGGAGGGGCAAATGCAAGGGCAGAGGCGAACAGAGCTGTCATCCCGAGCGAAGGTCGCCCCGGCGACCTTCGCTCAGGATGACGGTGGATTCGCAGCCAGAAACCAATCGACGAACTTCGGCAGCCCCGCGCTCAACGGCGTCGTCGGGCTGTACCCCAATAACTTCCGCGCTTTCGAAATGTCCGCGCAGGTTAGCGGGACATCGCCCGGCTGCTCAGGCAATTCGTTTATCTTCGCCCGCTTCCCCACGGTCTTTTCAATCGCCCCGATCAAGTCCTTCAACTGGATCGTCTCGCTCTCGCCGAGATTGAAGAGATCGTAGAGCGGCCCTTTGTAATCGAACGCCGCCATCACCCCCTGAATGACATCATCGATGTAAGTGTAATCCCGCCGCGTCGTCCCGTCGCCGAATTGGTCGATCGGCTCGCCGTTTAAAATTTTTCGGGTGAACTGATGAATCGCCAGGTCGGGTCGTTGCCGGGCGCCGTAAACGGTAAAGAAGCGCAGAGCGACGATCCGCATCCGGTAAAGATGCGAGTAGGTGGAGCAGAGAAATTCACCCGCCACTTTTGTAGCCGCGTACGGACTGATCGTTTGCGTAAGACGAAACTCTTCCGAAAACGGCACTTCCTTGCAGATCCCATAGACGGACGAGCTCGAGGCGAAGATAAAGCGTTCGATTCCCGTGGCCCGGGCGGCTTCGAGAAGATGGAGAGTCCCGCCGACATTCGTGTCGTAATAAAGCTGCGGTTGCTGAATCGAGGGCCGGACCCCGGCTCGCGCGGCGAGGTGCGCGATCGCATCGAATTTCTCGCGCTGAAAAAGCTGAGTCACCGCCGGGCCGTCGCGCAAATCAAGTTGGTGAATTGGGACCTCTCCCGCGAAGGCTCCGACATTGGCCCGCTTGATCCGGGGGTCGTAAAAATCGTTGAAATCGTCAAGGATCGAGACTTTGTGTCCGGCGGCGAGTAACTTCTCGACGAGGTGCGAGCCGATAAAACCTGCCCCGCCCGTGACCAAAATGCGCATCGCGCGAGCGTAAAGATGAAGCCAGGCACGAGCAAGGGAAGAACGCAGCTGCGATGGTTTTCAAATCAGTGATGAAAGAGTTGGGGAACGTCCCGCGGGACCTGCTCCGAAGCGTTCGACGCGCCGGGCGCCGTCATTTTCTTCCCGTCTTGGACACTCAAGACGGAAACTTGAGGCTGCCGCCGGCCCTTTTTCTCGATTCCGTCTGCCGCGCGTCACGCGGCGAACGGATGAGATTCTTTCGCCGTTTGTTTCCCTATCTTTCCGCCCGCGCTCCCGTGTCATCCAACGAAGTTTGCGAGATCGGTTCGTTGGCCGAGTTTGAACCGGCTTACGCTCGCCTGGCCGTCCTGCTGGGGCACGCTGGCAAGACTCCACCTCCAGGCGAGATCGAATTTCTTCGGGCGATGGAGAACCGGCCCGCGCCGTATACGGGCACGATCGCGGCCAGCGATTATTTCTTCCTGACCGCTATCATCAGCATTCTCGCTCCGCCGCGTGTGGTTGAAATTGGAACCCTGACCGGATTCTCCGCGGCAATTATCGCGGCTGCTCTTCGCCGGCAGCCCGGAGAGGAGAGTTCGAAGCGGGTCGATACCATCGATCTCGTGCCCCAATGCTTCATCGACGAAACGCGCCCGACCGGATTCGAGATTGCCGAATCATTCCCTGAAGTGGCCTCGATGATCCGCCTGCACGCCCCCCACGACTCGACGGTCGTCAGCAAACTGGCTGCTCCGGGCGAGCTCGAAGTGGCGTTCATTGACGCTAACCATCAGCATCCTTTGCCGTTGCTCGATCTCCTGCGACTCGCTCCCTCCATAAAGCGCGGAGGATGGATTGTGCTGCACGATATTCAATTGGGCACAATGGGCCGGAAGGCGAAGGGCGCCGATGAGAGTTTGCGCTGGGGGGCGGCGGAGGGGGCGGAATTACTTTTTGAGTCCTGGCCGTTTCGAAAGATCAGCGGTGGAAATATCGGCGCCGTCCAGCTTCCTGACGAGAGGAGCGCCCTCATTCCCTTTGCCTTGCGGCTGATGTCGCGCCCGTATGAAATCGAAGGGAACAGCGCCCGCACCGTGGACCGGGAGTTGCATCGAAGCTTCGAGGCCCTGATTTGACTGGCAGCCCAAAACTTCTCCAGTTGCCCGCTTCAGTAGCGCCCGTGGTGGGCAATCAGATAAATCCAGTTCACAGCAATCAGGGCAATCACGCCGATTCGCGCGGCGTTCCTTTCGACGGACGTCCAATCAGTTAGCCGCAGCCGCGGTAAGCCGGCGAGCAATACGATCAGCGCGTAGAGATCGTACAACGCCAGGCCGCAAAGCGCGACGAAAGCCAACGGATTCCAAAGCCACGCGGCGAAAAAGTGTCCGTGAAGAAGCGCGATCGAACAGCGCGTCGCACCGCAGGTCAGGCACGGATAACCGGTGATCTCAAGAAAGGGGCAGCGCGGCAGCGGCAACCCGAGCCCGAGCCAAATGGTACCTCCGAGCGCCGCCGCCACGGAGACCGCGAGCCAGACCAGCTCATGGTTGAATTCGGCGGGCGTAATTCTTCGCCAGACCAAACGCATCGATTAGAAGGCGCGCCGAACTTGGTCGCGCTCAGTGTTTTTTCAGAAATTCGCTGAACCCGCCAAACCCGCCAAGGATTACGCCAAAGAGGATGAAGACGCTGCAGCAAACAATCAGCGGCAGGAAGATCGCCATGAGCGCTTTACCGGTAGTGGTCTGGTGGGCGCGGGTCAGACCGATGCAGTCAAGCACCACCTGGTAAACGGCAGTGATGAGCCCGCCGCACATCGGAATCATCGAAAACAAGTTCGCGGCGCCGCTGCTGAAACAAGCCACCCGAAAAGTCGTCTCGAACGAGCGGTTCGCCCCGCCGACCAGCATGAGGCAGAGGTGCAAAATCGCGCTGCCGATAAACAGCCCGAGCAAAACCAGCAACGGCGAGAGCACCGCGTAAATGATGAAGAACGCCCCGCGGCTGAGTCCAAACAGGCTGAACACATCATTGCTGCTGCCGAAGCCCGGGATCGACTGCATCAGTCCTTGAAACAAAATCGAAACCAACGAGCCCGCGCATCCGCCAATCAAGCCAAACAGAAGCGGGTCCACCAATCCGCCTTCGGGCCGCATCATGGCGAACGCCTCCCCTGGCTTTCCGATGAGGAGACCAACGGTGTCCAGCCAGGCCTTCACGAGCCCGAGCTGTTGGCGATTTTCCCAGGGCAGACCGCTCGCGGGAGCCGCTTCGGGGACCAGAGCGGGAGGTGCTGCTGCGGTCGCGACCGCAAATTCGCTGAGCGGCCGCCAGTCGCTCATGCCGTTCTGCCAGCCGAGATCGCTGGGACGAAACTGGCCCGTCGTCAGTTCCTGCCGAATTTGTTCAAGGGTGAACTCACCGAGCTTCGCTCCGTCGCGCGCGACATGGATCATGGGCATGGGGCGTTTTATGAAGCGAGCCGGGACAAGTCAATCCGTCATCCCGAGCGTAGCGTAAGCGGAGTCGAGGGACCCCGGTGTGTAAGGCGACGTCGTTCGTAGTTCCACGGGATCCCTCGACTCCGCTGCGCTGCGCTCGGGATGACAAGCTAATCGAAGCGGCCCTTCGTCGCTGGCGCCACGGGCGCGTCGAGCGCGCGCCAGAAATACCACGCGGCCACCGAGCGATACGGACGCCATTTCTCGCCGATTTTCGCGAACTGTTTCGGGGTGGGCAATTTTCTGCGGCCGAACGTTTTGGCGAAGCCTTTCTGGACCCCGTAGTCAGCAACTGGCCAGACATCGAGCCGGCCCAGATCGAACAGGAGCAGCATCTCCACGGTCCACCGCCCGATCCCGCGCACCTTGGTAAGACGCTCAATGATTTCCTCGTCGGTCATGCGAACCAGTTGGCGACGTCCTGGCACCGTGCCGTCCAGCGTCTTCGCCGCAAGGTCCTTGAGCGCGGCGGTTTTGCTGCGGGATAGGCCACAGGCGCGCAAAGTTTCATCCGGCGTTTTCAGGACGGCTGCCGGGTCGAGCCATTTGCGTTTTCCGTAAAGGGCGCGCACTCGCCCCCAGATGGTGGCCGCCGCTTTTCCGCTGAGCTGCTGATAGGCGATCGATTCCGCAAGCGCATCGAACGGCCTTACGAGATCGTTTGCCACCACGTCGAACCGGCGCGAACGCCCAATGAGCGCCGCGAAGCGGGGGTCCGTCCGGGCGAGATGATCGATGGCCTTCTTCATCCACCCTTTGAACAATAAATCGCGCTCCCAGACAAATCCGTTTTGTCCTCCGGCCCGAATCAGCTACGATCCCGCCGATGAAAAAAGCCGCCTCCTGCCTTTTCCTGCTCTGCCTCGCCACCACACAGGTCTGGGGTTTGTCGCTCCGAGGCGCGGTGGAAACGATCGGCGACGAAAAGCCGGAGCCGGTCTCCCTCGATCTTATTGAGATCGAATCGAGTTATGTGACCGGAAGCGACCTGCATCGGAGCGTGAGTTTTGGCGATCAGGACGCGATCCAGAATTCGCTTTCCTACGCACACCGCATCCTCCTCAGCGGCCATCTTTATCTCCGGCTCGGGATCGATTATAACCGCTTCGATTTCAGCAGCACCGCCGCGCCGGTGCCTGATCATTTGCAAAGCGTGGCCGCGGTAGTGGGCGTCGACTACATGCACAACAACGACGTGGGCGCATTCCTCCAGGTAAAGCCGGGCTTTTATACCGAGGACAATTTCGACAGCGCCTCGTTCGACGCTCCGATCACCCTGGGTCGCATCTTTGTTCTAAAACCCGACCACTTATATCTCTTTACCGGGCTGAATGCGTCGTTTCTGCGGGGACGTTTTCCGGTCGTGCCGCTGGTCGGTTTGATCTGGATGCCGGACGACAAATGGAAAGTGCTCGGTCTCCTGCCGGAACCGCGCATCATTTATTCGCCTAACGACAAATGGGATTTCTGGATGGGCGGCGAGCTGATCGGCGGCGCGTTCCGGACTGATCGAAACGACACGATCTTTCCGTCGAAACTGAACGGCGCCGAGGTCGATTATTCCGAATATCGCGCCGGGGGCGGATTCATTTATTCGCCGTGCAACAACGTTTCGATCGATCTCGGCGGCGGCTATTCATTCCGGCGCGAGTTCGATTTCCACCGTGCCGATATCCGCTACAAGGCCGACGGCGCGCCGTATCTGCGGCTCGAGTTCAAGGCGAAGTTTTGATCCCGTTCTTCTCTTGCTCTTGCTCTTCCTCTTGCTCTTACTCTTACTCTTGCTCCCTTTCTGAAGCTTTCACCTGCTAAACAAGCAAGAGTAAGAGCACGAGCAAAAGTAAGAGATTACTGCTCCACCCGCCGCAGGAGAATGATCGCACCGAGGAAGGTGAGCACCACGCCCGCGAACAACATGATGAGATCGAAGGCGTAGAACTGCGGCGGGGCGCCGTACAGATTCACCAACCGGAAAGCGCGGCAAAAATGGGTAAGCGGGAATAGTTCCGAGACGTAACGGATCGCCTTTGGCAATTGCTCCAGCGGAGCGAACGCGCCGGAAAGCACGAAGACCGGCAGGAGAAAGAAGACCGAAAACTGGATCGCCTGCGTTTGCGTCCGCGAGATGGCGGAGATGAGCAGGCCGAGCCCAAGCGAGCAAAGCAGGAACAAAAAGCAGATGAGCGCGAGCGCCGCCGGATTGTTGAACTGGACCTGAAAATGCCAGGCCGTCAGCAGAATGATGAACACGATGAGCACGATCGATATGGCCAGATACGGGATCACTTTCCCGAGGACGATCTCGCGCCGTCGCAGCGATGTGACCATGAGCTGAAACAACGTGCCCGCCTCGCGTTCGCGCGCCAGCGTGCAGGCCATGAGCGTGACGGTAATGAGCTGGAGGATCAGCCCAATGACACCCGGTACCACGTAATCGATGAAACGCGTCTTTGGGTTGTAGAGAATCTTATGCTCAGTCGTCCACGGCTCCATCATGGAGGTGAATTGCTTTCGGACTTCGACCGGCAGTTTTTTGGCGAGCTCGAACACGTCTTCCGGCAAGGCATCGATCATGACCGTCCGCTGGCTGAGTTGAAAGTCGCCCAGCGTTTTCTGGATGCTCCCTTCGAGTTGCTCGGCGGTGTTCGTATCGCTGCCGTCGAGGAAAAGCTGCAACGGCGTCGGCGCGCCGGCCGCGATACTGTCGCTCCATCCCTTCGGAATAATCAGCGCCGCCTGGACGCGGTGGCCGAGCAGATCCTCTTCGTTGGTCGTCGTCGGGGTCTGGGTTTGCCAGGCAAAGGTCTTATTTGCCCGAACGAGCTCCGCGAATCGATCCGCTCGCTCGCTTTGATCGCGGTTAATCAGGAGCGCGGGCACGTCCTTCATCTCACCGGCTTCGAAGGCGTGACCGAACACAAGGGTGAACACAGGCGGCAAGATGAGGAGCAAGAGCAGAACCCGACGGTCGCGAAAAATGTGGAGGAACTCTTTGTACGCGACGCTCAGGATGGCGCTGAAGGACCGGCCGTTCATCGCGGTTTAATTAGGGCGTCGTAGCCCTGCGAGTAAGCGGTGAAGACGTCTTCCATGTCGGGTTCCACCCAGCGGTGCCCGCGCCAGGTCAGGCCGTCGAACGGCCATTGCGTTTCCCATTCCTTGACCAGCTTCTGGGGATCGGACGCGTAAAGCCGCAGAGCGCCGCTCCGGAGCGAGACGCCGAGGATGTCGGAATGCTCCCGCAGCCGGACCAGCGCCGGCATTACCGGGTCGACGTCAATTTCGAGGAGCTTCGTCCGGAAACTTTCCTTGAGGTCGCGCGGCGGCGCTTTCGCCAGAAGCCGGCCCTCCTCGATGAAACCGACCTCCGTGCAGCGTTCCGCTTCATCCATGTAATGGGTCGTAACGAAAATCGTGATGCCGCGGTGGCTCAGGTCGTAGAGCAAATCCCAAATCTGCTGGCGATGGACCGGGTCGAGGCCCGACGTCGGTTCGTCCAAAAACAAGAGCGGCGGATCGTGCACCAGCGCGCACGACATCGCCAGCATTTGGCGCATGCCGCCGGAAAGTTCGCCGGCCATGGCGCGCCGTTTCTTTTCCAGGTCGGTCAGTTTCAAGAGACGCTCGATTCGTTCGGCCAACTCGTTGCGCGGGACCCGGCTCGCGCCTCCGAAAAAGCGGAGATTTTCTTCGACCGTCAGATCACGATAGAGACTGAACCGCTGCGCAACATAACCGAACTGGGTCCGGGCCCGATGCCGTTCCTTCCAGACGTCCATCCCGGAAATGGTTGCCCTTCCGCTGCTGGGATGGACCAAGCCGCAGAGCATGCGGATGGTGGTGGTTTTGCCCGCGCCATTCGCCCCGAGGAATCCGAAGATGGTTCCGGGCAGGATCGACAGCGAGAGATCCTGGACGGCGTTGGTGTCGCCGTAGGACTTGCTCAGACGGTCGAGAAAAATGGCCGGTTCGCTCATTGGGATTATCCAATGTGGGAGGGGCCTTTATGCCCCGATCAGTCGCCGCACAAAGGCGGCTCCCACATTGGGTTCGTTTGCAACCGAACCACTATGGGATAGATGTGACTTCTTCAAAATGGAAAAGAAAACAGGTGAAGCAATGCCGTTCCGAGCCGTCCAACAGGCCATGCGCATTCTTTCTCTCCTTTGTCTTCTCGGCCTCGCTGTTTCGAAGGCGGCTGCCGATCCCGCCTCGGAAATGGCGAGCTTCTCGGTTTTCGACAAGGTCGATCTCAACGAGCTGGCCAAGGGCGAACCGAAAGTCGCGCACGGTCCGCCGCTGGGAGGCCGCTACATTTCAGCCCAAAGCTGCTTTGTCGTGGCCGGTGTTCCCGCCCGGGTGAGCGAAGCTTTGCGGCAATGGAACCCCGCGCGGCACTCTGAGCTCAAGGTGATGATTCATTCCGATCTGCCTTCCTCGCCAAGCGCGGCGAATTTTTCGCGGCTATCGAGCGCCCCGGACAAC
>JBAPMH010000568.1:0-1609 GCA_049278515.1 Chthoniobacterales bacterium | reverse complement strand
TGATTGGACGGAAAACGCTTTGGGCCGTTTTGACCGCACTTACGACGGAGTAACGCCCCGACTAACACAAACCGTCGCGCAAACAACCGGCCACACAACCAACTATAGCTATTTTGGCAATGACCATGATCGGCGGCTGCAAACCTTGCAGAACCTGGCCCCTGGCGGCGCTAACCTGTCGAGATTCGACTACACTTACGACGTGGAAGGCCAAATCATGAGTTGGAATCGGCAGCTTGGGACAACCACTTCGGGGCGGTGGTTCGACTACGATGACGCCCGGCAACTGCTCTCGGCGCGCAATGCACTCTTCCCTAGTGCGGCCACGGAAGTAAATGGTTTCGTCTACGATAATGCCGGAAATCGGACCAGCGATTCGCATTTTAATTCGCAGGGTCTAGGAGGAAATGGGACATTTCATACCTACACTCCTAACGAGGTAAATCAGATCGACAGCTTCGAAACGCAACAAGGCTCTGGCCGGCCTTCGTCGGCGGATTTGACGTATGACTTCGCGGGAAATCTCACCGACGATGGGCAGGGAAAGACGTTCGAGTGGGATGGAGCCGGCCGGTTGATCGCCATCAATTATGGCGGCACCGGGGATCGCTCTGAGTTTCTTTACGATGGGCTGGGCCGAAGAGTACAAATTCTTGAGAAAACCGGCGCGACCGTGACGAGCACGAAACAGTTTGTCTGGGTCGGAAACCGGATCGCGCAGGAGCGGGACGAGCGCAACGCTATCACGCGGCAGAATTTTGCGGAGGGCGAATTTAGGGAGCGGAGTTATTATTATGCGCGAGATCACCTGGGAAGCATTCGGGAACTGACAAGCTCCGGCGGCGGGTTGGCGGTCCGGTACGACTACGATCCATATGGTCAACGAACAAAGGTGAGTGGCTCAGACGATGTCGACTTCGGTTACACCGGCCATTACTTTCACCAACCGAGCGGACTGAATCTGACGCTCTACCGGGTCTATAGCCCGGCGATGGGAAGATGGATCAGCAAAGACCCGATTGGAGAAAACGGCGGGGTAAATCTCTATGCTTATGTTGGCAACGCCGCAATCGGTAGAACCGATCCACTTGGCCTTTGTCAGGCGCCAGTCTACAACCCTAGCGTTTGGAATGATCCAGCCTATGTAGGTATCAATAATTGTTATAGCTACGCGTGCGACGTACGACACGCCACGCCATCGCCTGGGACGATTACTCCTCAGCCGGGGGGAGAATCTGGAGCGCCCGTTTCGACTAACGACTGCGCCATTCTACGAGCGGCGGCCAAAAGAGATGGCTTGCAAGATGCCAATGCAGCCGGAAACTGTCCGAAGTGTTATCACAAGGTTCGACTTTACGCCGGTGACCACGTGCATCAGCCAGGCAGTCCCGACGACCTAGGCCGGGATTATCATTGGTATCGACAGGATTCGAATGGCCGATGGTCCTCGAAGCATGGACTGGACCCTGTGGGTCCCCAGGTGCCTGATCCAGATACGGATGCAAACTCCTGGGGCTATGACGTCGAATGCGGTACAATGTGTGCTCGCGATTAAGGGATGAGAAGGATCTCCGGTATTTTGCGTTTAACAATGGCAATAGGGTTTAGC
>JBAPMH010000567.1:0-3740 GCA_049278515.1 Chthoniobacterales bacterium | reverse complement strand
GCGCCAAAATCCCAGCGCTAAAGCGCTGGGCTATTTTCAAGTGCAACCCATCGGAGGCCGGGATCAGCGATCCCGGCTACAAGGCGAACTTTTCCAGGCGATCGATCGTCTGGATAATGTCCTCTTCAGTCGTGCGCGGATTGATCGTGCAAAGACGGAGCGCAGTGCTTCCTTTCAACGTCGTCGAAGTCAGGAACGCGAACCCATCCGACAGCATGCGCTCGACGAGTTTCGTCTGAAGTTCGTCATCCTTCCCAAACCGAAACGCGACGATCCCCATCTCGGCGGGCGACAGGATTTCGCAATCGCGCCGTTTGCGCAGCTCGCGTTCGGCGAACTCCGCCAGCTCGAAGCCGCGCGTAATGGCATCGCGAAACGCAGCCAGACCAAAAGTGTTGATCGATAACCAAACCTTCAGGGCGCGAAATCCGCGGGTGAGTTGAATTCCATAGTCGGCCGGGTTGGTCTCGGCGGTGTGCCGGTGCACGTCCCGCATGTATTCTGGCATCAACTGGAACGCAGCTTTCAAATGCGCCGCCTCCCGCACCAGGACACAGCCGCATTCAAATGGTTGAAAAAGCCATTTGTGCGGGTCGAGGGAAAGCGAATCGACCCGATCGAGCCCTCCCAGTTTTTCGCGCCCGCGCTCGCAGAGGATGGCCGCCGCTCCGTAGGCCCCATCGGCATGAAGCCAAAGATTTTCCTCGCGACACAGGTCCGCGAGAGCGGAAAGCGGATCGACTGCGCCGGTGTTCGTGGTCCCCGCGTTGGCCACCACGCAAAAGGGACGGCGCCCGGCATTTTTGTCCGAACGAATCGCCTCCCGTAATGAATCCATGGGGAGCTGAAACCGATCGTTCGAAGAAATTTTGCGGCATTGTTCCGGCGCAAAACCGATCACCCGGAGCGCCCGCTCAATGGAGTAATGCGTTTGATCGGAGAAATAGATGGTCGCATCCTGGATTCGATCGCCAAGTTTGTGGCGGCGCGCGCTGTGCAGCGCGGTCAGATTGGCCGCCGAGCCGCCGCTGACAAATATTCCGCCGGCCGTCTCCGGAAACCCGCAGAAGCGCCGGAACCAGCCGATCACGACCAGCTCAATCGCCGCGGCCGCCGATCCCCCAAGCCAGGTGCCGTTGAAAACATTGAAACCGGAGGCGAGCGCGTCAGCCATGGTACTGACAAAGTTTCCGGGACCGGGAACGAACGCGAAAAAGCGCGGGTGATCGACGTGCAAATTGTTGGGGAAAACGTCCTTCTCGAGCTTCGCCAGGAGCTGGTGGGGATCGGTTGGGGTTTCGGAAGGTTCGCCCGACAACCGCGCGATTAGTTCATCCGGCTCACCTTTGGCCCCGACCGGGCCATTGCGCATTTCCGCGAAATGCTGGACCAGCATATCGACCACGCGATAACCGAGCCGGCGCATCTCGTCGGGCGAAAGTTCCAGGCACGCATCGTTCACGCCTCCGTTGTAGCCGGGATCGTTGATCCCGGCAAACGAGAGCATGTTTCCAATCACGTCCGGGATCGCCGATTGCCGTTGAAGGCGTCCGCCTCGGAGTCCGAACGTCGAAGTCCCGGAGGGACGGCGGCATAAAGCCCGGAGTGGAGCAAAGCGGAACTCCGGGTCCTGTGTTTTGGATACCAACCCCCGAACGGGGCGGCGGACCGAGAACTTTGGAGGCCCTGGCAACGATGTCGACTTCCGTCACCCCTTGCAGGGGTTTGATTGGCGCGTGCTGTCCTCCCGGAGTTGCGCTCCGCTCACTCCGGGCTCTAATCCTTCGCGCCGCGGGCGCTCCTCCAAGCTGCAATCACGGCCCCAGATCGATCGTCTCGCCGGTGCTGTCGATTTTCACCTGCAGTTTGGAATAACTCCATTCGCCACCGGATTTCGTTGCCACGGCGTAGATGGTCCCCTTTCCTTTCGGACCGGAGATGGGAATGGACAAATCGGCGTCGCCGGAGCCCCCGTTGACGTTGGTGTGACCGGATAAAAACCAGCCGTCTTCGATCGGCGTGCCGAGCGCGGCGGTCACGCGCGAATCCGCTTTGGCCCGGGCGACAGCCGTCTTGTAGACGTCCGATTGTTTCAGCGCGCCGAAAACGACGAGAACCAGAAACGCGGCGAAAGCGCCCCCGAGGACCAGCGGGCCGAGACAGCAGCCGGTCGGAACAAACCATTTCCAGTTCCGGTTCCACCATCCTGGAGCCGGTTGAGGTGCGGGCGTAAACGGCTGCGGCGGTGGCGACGGCGGAGGCGATGAGTCCATGGGGGTTTCTCTCCGGCTGCAATGCCGGAGTCGAGAACTTTCTCGGGGGCCCGAGCTTTGGGATTGTGCCACGGGGCACCAGTTGCTACGGTCGCCCTCCTATGACGTCCAAACCGCTTCTCGCCATTCTGTCCGTTCTTCTTCTCGCTGCCGCGCCGCTGCAGGCGGCCGAAGACGACACGGCTCTGCTCAACACCCTTGGCTATACGACCGGCCAGTCGGTCCTCCTCACCCATATGGCTGTCGGCACTCTCGCAGACGCTTATGTGGGCAAGGCCTACAAGTCGGACCAGGCCACCACTTTTGTCACCACTTATATCAACATCACCAAAGGCATGAAGGAGCAGATGAAAAAACTGGTCGATGCCGACACCCTGACCAAGAACGACTCGCAGTTCGTTCAAAACACCATCGACGTTCTCGACCTTGTCCTGAGGGAATCGAACGACTTGAAGGATTTCATCAACAGCGGCAAGCAGAATGACGCGCAGGCGTATGATAACTCCCGAAAAAAGGCGCTGAAGGAAATCAGAGCGCTCCTTAACATCAAAGATTAAAGACGACGCGGCAGACCGCGCGCCATCCGGCCTTCGCCTGAACCCGCGGCGGCACGGTCTTAATTCATCGCGATGCGATCGTGCTGGCTTCCTTTGTTTTTTCTGGCACTAGCCGCGCCAGCCACGGGATGGGCGGCCACGAGCCCGCTCCGGCGTTCGCAACAATGTATCCTGGTCGTCGCGGCAAACTGGAATTCCACCACTGGGGTCCTGCGGGCGTTCGAACGGGCGGATAAGAACGCTCCCTGGAAGGCTCACGGCCGCGCGATTCCGGTCGTGCTCGGAAAAAAGGGCCTGGCCTGGGGGCGGGGGTTGGCGGACGCACCGTTTCCGGGCCCGGTCAAAAAAGAAGGCGACAACAAAGCGCCGGCCGGAATTTTCAAACTCGCCCGGGCCTTCGGCTATGCGCCCGCGCAGTCGGCCGGCTGGGTGAAGCTCCCGTATCTGCCGCTAACGAAACAAATCGAGGGGATCGACGATCCGCGGTCGCGCTATTACAATCGGCTCGTCGATCGTTCGAAGGTCGCCCGGGTAGATTGGCATTCGTCGGAACGGATGCGGCGCGATGACGTTCTCTATAAATGGGGGGCGGTCGTCGAACACAACCCATCAGCGCAGCCGGGCGCGGGTTCGTGCATCTTTTTGCATATCTGGAAAAATTCATCCACGGCTACGACCGGCTGCACCGCCATGCCGGAAAGAGACTTGGTGGAATTGCTCCACTGGTTGGATCCCGTAGCCCACCCTGTTCTAGTCCAGGTGCCGCGAAATAATTATCCTGTATTTCAAGCGAACTTCGGTCTGCCACTCCTGCGCTAGACGCGCCAACACGTCACTCGTCACATGTCACTCGTCACTCTCCCAATATTTGCTAACTTGGTGTCCCAATGAGCGGCGAAATGTATGACGT
>JBAPMH010000566.1:0-6810 GCA_049278515.1 Chthoniobacterales bacterium | reverse complement strand
GCGTCTCGCCCTACCAAAGAATCGGGGCACAAAGGCCCCTCCCACATTGGAGCTGGATGACAACGCTGGGAAAAATGTCACCTTCGCTGGATGCGCGTTCGCCTGACAAAGGATTTTCAGTTTGAAGCGGCCCAGACGCTGCCAAAGGCGCCCGAAGGCCACAAATGCCGGCGGATGCACGGGCACAGCTTCAAAGTGGAGATTTCCGTCGAAGGCGAGGTCGACCCGGCGACCGGTTGGTTTTACGATCACGCGGAGATTAGCGCCGCGATGAAACCGCTGATCCGGCAGTTGGACCATTCCTATCTGAACGAGATCGCCGGGCTCGAAAATCCGACAATTGAAAACATGGCCGCCTGGTTCTGGCAGAAACTTCAGCCGCTTTGTCCGGGGCTTTGCGAGATCGTGATTCACGAAACGCCAACGGCGCGCTGCGTCTACCGCGGAGTCAGCTGAATTCTCCGGTCGCGGCCCTCGGGGAGGGTATGAATTACCCGGTGCGAAAAACAGGCTTGCTATAATTAGATAGTTGTCTAATTATATAATCGTTGAACCTTCTCTTTAAGGCCCTCCGCGATCCGACCCGCCGGCGCATCCTCGAAATGCTCAAGAAACGCGATCTAACCGTCGGCGAGATTTCCGAGGCGTTCGCCATCTCCACTCCCAGCATCTCCTACCATTTGGATTTGTTGAAACACGCGCAGCTCGTCTCCGCCCGCAAGAATGGCCAATTCGTCACCTACTCGCTCGAGACCACTGTGCTGGACGAGTCGCTCGGCTGGATTCTCGATTTGATCAAAAAACCAAACGGAAAACAGAAATGAGAAACAAACTAAACTGGCTCGAAGCCGTCCTGCTCATTGCGCCTCTGGTCGCGCTCTTGATGGTGTGGAATAATTTGCCGGCGCGCGTGCCCATTCATTGGAATCTGCGCGGCGAGATCGATGGCTGGGGCTCGAAAGCGTCCCTGCTTCTCATTCCGCTCACCAATATCGGAATAATTGTGCTTCTTCATATCCTCCCATGGTTCGATCCAAAATTGGGGCGCACCGCGGGCGGTCAGGGCCGCATGCAAAGCGGCCTGGGGATAATTCGCCTCGCTTTGGCCGGTTTTTTCGGAGTCTTTTTCTGGATGCTGATCGCGGCCGCCTTGGGTCATCCGGTGGCCGGCCGGATCGTGCCCAGCGCGACGCTTCTTCTCCTGGCTATTATTGGCAATTACTCTGCTAATTTGCGTCCGAATTACTTCGTTGGCATTCGCACGCCGTGGACCTTGGAGAGTCCGGAAACCTGGCGCGCGACCCATCGCCTTGGCGGACGCCTGATGTTCTTCAGCTCGGTCTTGTTGCTCGTCCTGCAATTCTTTATCAGTGAGAGCACGCTTATCATTCTCATTGTTGCCTTGGTGATTTTCCTCGCCGCGTGGGCATTGTGGTACTCTTGGCGTCATTATCATACCCAAGGCACGAAACTCCTGGAATCATCTAGCCGTTAGGACGGCGATCGTCGATCAGGCTCCTAAGGCCGGATGGTCACCGAGCCGGGACACGAAATCGGCGAAGAGCTCGTCATAACCGTCGCCTCGCTCGGGGTGATACTGAACCGCGAGCGCGAACGGATAATCGTGGAGCCGGACCTGCTCGATGATGTCGTCGGTGGCGCACCAGGCCTCGACCTCGAGTCCGTCTCCAAGTTTATCGAGCGCCTGGTGATGAGAGCTGTTGACCTTCTCGAGCCGATGCGTGGCCGCGCGGTCCGTCCGCAGCGGCTGGATATCATGGTCCTTCATCTCCGGTGCGTTGTGCCCGGGGATGTCGAGACGCAGGGTGCCACCCAGCGCGATATTGAGAAGCTGCATGCCTTTGCAGATTGCGAAGATGGGCAGCTGGCGCTCCAGCGCGTTTTTCGTCGCCGCAAACTCCCAGCGGTCTCGGTCCGGCTCCATGTCGGTATCGAGAATAGAAGGGTCGGGGACTGGTTGATGGAGAAACTCCGGGGCGACATCGGGGCCGCCGCTTAGGAGCAGGCCCTGCATTTTCTCGAGCGGCACTTGTTGGGTGCGGGCGTTCCAAAGCCGCACGTTCGGATGTTTGGCGAAGGCGCGCCGAAACCATTTGTCGTCTTTTTCCCGGATCCAGGTGGCCACGTGCGGCATGGCCCGACTTTCCGACCCTTCATCTCCGTTGTAAATAGCAGCCCGCCCATGATGGAAGATCACGACAAGATAAAGCGTCTGCGCGAGGCCTGCGAGGGCATCCTGGGCGAAAGCAAAGCGGTCGCCTACGCCCTGGCGCTCCACGATTACGAGAGTGGCCTCCGGTTATCGATCAATGCGGACCGGCGTTTCCATGCCGCCAGCACCATGAAGGTGGCAATTCTGCTCGCCATCGGCCGGGCAATCGACGAAAGGCGGCTCGAGCCTGACGAAACGCTCCATGTCCGGAACCGGTTCCTGAGCGCGATCGATGCGGCCCCGTTCCGGATCGATGCGGAGTCGGACGGTTACCCGCAGCTCCATCGGCTCATTGGGCGAACGGCTAGAATCTCCGACCTCACCGAATGGATGATCGTTTCCAGCAGCAACCTCGCCACGAACCTGCTGCTCGATTATCTCGCGGTGGAGTCCGTCCGTAGGGTTCTCGACGCCGCCGGCGTGCAGGGCATCGATCTCCGGCGTGGCGTCGACGACACGAAGGCGCACGATCAAAATTGCAACAACGAGACCACCGCGCAGGGTTTGCTCGATCTTTTTGCTGCGTTGCGCGGCGATTTCCTTTCGAAGACGAGCCGGGAACGCGCGATCAACATTCTTCTTCAACAGCGCTTCAATTCGATGATTCCCGCGCTGCTGCCCGCGCACGCCAGCGTGGCGCACAAGACCGGAGAGATTTCTACCGCCTGCCACGACGCGGGGATCGTTTATTTACCGGAGCGCGATCCCTACATTCTCGTCGTCCTGACGGAGGTGCCGCCAGAGACAAACGGGCGTCGGGAGACGGTCGCAAAGGTATCCGAGGTTGTTTTTCAAATGCTCACCGGAACGGAGGCGAAATCGTGACGGCTGCTGGCCAGCTGGAGCCAGTGGACGCCTTGACGCTGTCGGCCGAGCACCGGGTGGCATTGCGTCCCGGCGAGGCGGTCAGGGATGAGGAGGGCGCGATCCATCATCTACCCCGGTTCTTTTTCCAGGTGCCAAGCTGGGGGGAAGCGCACGCCTTGCGGGTAGCCGCCCATTTCGCACTCTCCGAATTGATCACGGTGGATTCGCGCGAGGCGCCCTTGCTTCTACGAACGTTTCCCCACTACGTTCCGTGTGCGATCCTCGCTCTCGCGCGTTATCTCGAGGATTTTCGGCGCGAGGTTGACGCCCCGGTGTTCGTGAGTGCGAATGGGGGTTACCGGTCACCCGCTCACCGGAGCAACAATGGCCGCATCTCGCTCCATAGCTGGGGAACAGCGGCGGACATTTATCGAGTCGGCGACACTTACCTTAACGACCAAAAGTCGATCACACGTTACAGCGAAGTCGCGGCGACACTCGGCGCGGAGGTGCGGGTGCGCGCTTACAAGGAGGGGGACGACCATCTCCAGGTTGACCTGGGATATCTCACCGTCGTCCCGCGGGAATGCAGCGAATCGTAAAACAGGATCGCTCCAAGGCGGCGGGCCCGTTTCATTTGCCGCCCCCGCGCGCTGTCATCGGCCTCGAGGCGGAATTCAGCCTCATCATTAATGACAAACGTGAGTTGCCGGAAAAAGTGTTCGGGACCGCGCAAAAGTTGATCCGGCATAAGATGCTGCCGCGGACCGGGCGTTCGTTTCAATTGCCTTCCGGCGGCGCGATCTATTTCGACACCGGTGTGATCGAAGTCGCGACGCCAATTGTGGAGCTGGAGCCTGGATGCTGTTATCGCGCCACGCGGTTGTTGTGGGAACAGATCCATTTTGTGGGCGAAGAGCTGCGCCGCTGGGCGCGGCGAAATAAATGCCGGGCGCGGCTGCAGGGTTTCAGCACGCATTACAATTTCTCTTTCGAGCCGAAACACTCCTCAGCGACGCGGGACGCAAATCGGCTGGGTTATTTGCTCGCGCATATCCTGCCGGCGCCGGTGATGTTACTGGCGGCGAACCGGAAAAGCACGGCGGTCGGTGTGCGTCCCCGGGGGAAAAGAATTGAAGTGACCACCGATTTTACTCCCGATGCCGCGCTCATGCTGGCCACCTGCGCGTTCATTGCCGGTGCCGCCGGAGTGGCGAGCGGTTGGCCGGACTACGATCTTGCGCGGATCGACGCGAACAAGATTCCGCGGTTCGTGCCGTTTCGTCTCCGAAAACATTCATCACGCAAAGGCTGGCGGGTGACGAAACAGTCGCTGGCGTTCGATCCATTTGCCTGCGACGTGAACGCAGCGATCTGGAAATTGCGCGACGGCCGCGGGGTAAGTCTCCGTGAGATCGCCCGCGAAAGTTTGCAGCCATTCCGCGCCAACATTCGCCGGGTTGGTGATCTGGAAACGCTGAGGCATATCGAAGCGGTTTTTGACGGCGATGCGCGATCGCTCCTGGATTTTCCGGATCGGCCTGAGGCTTACGATGATGCCGGGCACGAGTGGAACTGGAACCGCCGCCGGATGCGGCACTGGCCGCGGTCAGCCTACGAGCGGGTGATTCATCGCGTCATCGCACGGCAACCAATCCAGATTGGCGGAGAGCGTTACGTGGCCGAGCGGATGCAAGGGTGGTACGAGGTGATGTTCCGCGAAACGACGACTGGCGTGCGCCGGATTTTCAATCTCGATCACCTGGCGAAATTGATGGCGCGGAAGAAACGCTGAGGCTCGTCGCAAGCGTCATCCTGAGCGAAGCGCAAGCGGAGTCGAAGGACCCCGATGAAAATCGCTCGACGTCCGACGGGGTCCCTCGACTTCGCTCGGGATGACAGCGCTGTCGCTACAACGAAGGAGCTTACAGCCCCATCATCTCGCGCACGTACTTCACGGGTGGGCTGCCGAAGGAGAGCACGGTGTCGTTGTATTTCCTGAGATCAAACTTCGCGCCGTCGCGGGCTTTGGCTTGTTCGCGCATCGCGAGGTGTTCGGTCACGCCGACGAAGTAGGTCGAGAGCTGGGAAGAACTGAGCCGGGCGCGTTTCCATTTCGCGACGGCTTCGCCTTCCTGTTGAAATCCTTCCTTCATCATCAGGTCGAGCGCTTCCTGCTCGCTCATATTTCCAGCGTGGATCGACTGGTCGATGATTGCGTTGCAGATCACGCGCAGCCGCATTTTGAGCTGCTGCATTTTCACTTCGGGTCCTCCGTAACCGGCTTCCGCCATGAGCTGCTCGGTGTAGACCGCCCAGCCTTCGATGAAGGTGCCGCTCTGGAAAATAGCGCGGACCAGGGTGGGGCCCTTGAATTCATTCGAGTGAGCGAGCTGCAGATAGTGGCCTGGCATTGCTTCATGGACGGTCAGATTCCGAAGCATGAAGTTGTTGTACTCCCGGAAGAACGACTCCTTCCGTTCCTTGCTCCAATCGTCGGGCGTCGGCGCGACGGCAAAGAATGTCTTGCCGTTTTTCTCCAGCGCGCCTGGGGAATCGCAGTAGGCGATGGATTGCCCACGCTTGAACTCGGGCATGACGACGATGTCCACCGGCGTCGTCGGGACCTTGATCAAATTCTTCGCTTTCACAAAGTCGGTCGCCTCTTTCAGGACCGTCTTGGAATAGGCGACGATCGTGTCGTCGGTCGGCCGCTGCTCCGCCAGCTTGTCGAGAACGGCAGCCGTCACTTTCTTGCGGTCCGCAAGGGTAGCTTCATCCGCGGTCGGGAACTGCTTTTTGAAGAGGGGCAGAGCCGTTTCATAGATCGCCTTCTGCGTTTGTTCGAGATCGGTCCGGGCCGCCTTCATCAGATCTTCCATCGACATGTCGGAAGAGAGAGCGAAACGGAGTTTCTTCCGAAACTTGTCCGCGCCGATCCGGAAATCGCCGGTCGAACGCGGGAGCAGATCGTTCTTCAGCCAGGTTTTGTACTCGTCGAGCGCAGCGATTGTCTTTTCCTGCAAGGGCGCGAGGTCCTTCTTGGCCTTCGGAGCCTTGTCGAGCGTCTCATTGAGACCTTCCTTGATTAGCGAGATCGCGCCCTGGGTTTGATCGATCGCCGTCTCGGTATAAACCTGCGGCGGATTTTTCAGGTTCGCCTTCGCCTGGGCAATAACCGCCGGGATTTTTTCCAGGCGGGCTTTGATGCTGGCGGCGCGCTTTTCCGGCGGGGCGAAATCACGGGCGACCAGCAAATAGAGGCTGTTGGCGAGGCTTTCGTTATAAAGGATCGGATTCCAGGTGCGCTCTTTCAGCTCCTCGATGCCGAAAATTTCGTTGTCGATATTGTCCTTGAGCAGGCGGACATCGACTTTGTTTGGCCCCGTGAGTTTCGTCAGATCGTTGAAAGCGTCGAGTTGCTGGCGAAAATCCTTGGCGCGTTTCAGTTCTTTCGCCTCCGCCTCGTCGGAATAATCGGACAGCCTGTCGTCAAAGCGGTGATCGCCGAGGCTGGTGGCGTACTCCGGGCTCACCTGGAGCAAGCCTTCGATATAGTCCTTCGCCAGTTTCTGGAAACGCTCGTCTTCCGGCGTGGCGAACAAGTTCGTGGCGCCCAGTGACACCACCGCGATCAAACAGGTAACGAGTTTCATAAGATGTTTAGGTCGGCGCCCCGGCGGCGAGGATGGGTTCCTCCGGGTGCGGCTCCTGGGATTGCAGATAGGTGCGCTCCTTATAATGGCGCGAGACGTAGACGTAGATGATCG
>JBAPMH010000565.1:0-10746 GCA_049278515.1 Chthoniobacterales bacterium | reverse complement strand
CAAAGAGCCGTTCTTCGGGCAGGCGCTCCCAGCAGGATTGCCAGGGCAGCCGCGATCGGAAGGAAGACTATGAAAGGCAGGATCACCGGAAAATCGTGAAGTAGATGAGCGCGACGATCCCCAGCCCGAACAGGAAGGAATAGGCCTGGAGATTGCCCACTTGAAATAACCGAAGCAGCGAACCAATGCCCCAGGTGGCCGTGCTGGCACCGCGAATGAAGCCAGCGTCGAGGATCCACCGGTCGATGAAAGCGGCCAGAGCAGCCATTAACCCCTGGGTCGCGGCGATCAAAAACGAGTAGAGTTCGTCAAAATAGAAACGCTTTCGGAGGAGGGCGAAATCCATGGGCTCGCATTGCCGGTTGCGATAGAGGACGATGGCGGCGGTGGCTCCGGCCACGGTGGCGCCCAGAGCCATTCCGGGCACGAGCAGGCCGGTCTCCTTCTCCGCCGGCAGTTGGACGAACAGTTTCGCAACGAAACCAAATCCCGACGCGAAGGCCGGGATGGCGAGAAGGATGAGCGGTCCGATCATGACCCAGGGCGCTTCTCTTCCGGCTCGTGCCTGATCGCTGCGCGGTTTGCCAAAGAAAACCACGACCACCAGGCGCAGCATGTAGAACGCGGTCAGGAACGCCGTAAAAAGCGCGAGCCAAAAAATGGCGCGATCTTTTTCATAGGCGAGCGCGAGGATGGCGTCCTTGCTAAAAAAACCGCTAAACGGCGGGAAGCCGATCAGGGCGAGCGTCCCGACAATAAAGGTGAGGAAGGTGATTCCGAGGCGGCCGGCGAGCCCGCCCATCTTCCAAATATTTTGCTCGTGATGAAGCATCACGATAATCGAACCGGCGCAGAGGAAGAGAAGCGCTTTGAAAAATGCGTGGGTGAACAGGTGGAACATGGCCGCCTGTCCCGAAGCGAGGCCAACGGCCATGATCATGTAGCCAAGCTGCGAGAGGGTCGAGTAGGCAAGGATACGTTTGATGTCGTTTTGCTGAGTGGCGATAAGCGCGGCCATGACCGCGGTGATTGCTCCGATCCAGGCGATGACCCAGAGCGCTTCGGCCGAGGCCTGAAAGAGGAAGCTGGTTCGGACCAGCATGTAAACGCCGGCGGCCACCATCGTCGCGGCGTGGATCAAGGCGGAGATCGGGGTCGGGCCTTCCATCGCGTCCGGTAACCAAACGTGGAGCGGGAATTGCGCGGACTTGCCGACTGCGCCGCAGAAAACGAGGAGCGCTGCGATCGTAAGATAGCCTGGATAACTCGTTATTCGGCCCAGTTCCTGATTGATCTCGCTGAAAAGGACGGAGCCCGTCGCGGCCCAGACCATGAGGATTCCGAGCATGAACCCAAAGTCGCCGATGCGATTTGTCAGAAACGCTTTTTTGGCAGCTGCCGCCGCCGTGTCGCGCTCAAACCAGTGACCAATCAGCAAATAGGAACTAACGCCGACCAGTTCCCAGAAAATGAACATCATCACGAAGTTGTTCGAGACGACAATTCCGAGCATCGAGAACATGAAAAAGGAGAGCGACGCGAAGTAGCGGGATTTGCCGGCGTCGTCCCGCATGTAACCGAGCGAGTAAATATGGATGAGGGCACCGATGCCGGTGACCAGGACGAGCATCGTTTTCGCCAGGTCATCGAGGACGAACCCCAGCGGCACGTGGAAGACGGGGCGGAGATCGATCCAGGTCACCTCGAACGTCTGGATGCCGGTCGTTCCAAAGACCACGCAACTGCAGACGAAGCTGCCCACGACCGCCCCAACGGAAATGAAACTGCTCAGGCCGGGCAACCGCTTTGTGAACAAAACGATTACGACTGCTGCAAAAAAAGGCAGGAGCAGGAGATACCAGGGCAGCGCGCTCATCTTGATTGCCCGCGAATCACGCGAATGGCCGCGAATGAATCAGAAAGAAGCGTTGTCATTGCTCTTTTTCTGTTCAGTTCTTGCGATGCGCTCGTATTCCAGTCGCGGATAGTGGCCGAAGTTCACGAGCAGACCCAGTTGGAAACCGGTAGCATGGAGATAATTCAGTAATTGGGCGCGATGTTCGTCTGTGAGCGCCGCGGTAGCTTTCAGCTCGACAATAATTTTGCCGAAGCAAACAAAGTCTGCTTGATAGGTTTGCAGGAGAAGTCGGCCACGATAGCTGAGCGTCAGCGCTGGCTTCGAGATGGCTGGGATGCGCTGATGCTCGAACTCGATTAGCAGGCACTCTTGATAAACCGGCTCGAGAAAGCCGCAGCCCTTCTCGTTGTAAACCGCGAAGCACGCGCCCATGATTGCGTAACTTTCCTCTTTGAAAACAATGTTTTTCATTCGCGTCCATTCGCGTCATTCGCGGGCTAAAACTTCAGGCTGCTGATGTCTTCGACGTGCGTTGTCTGCCGCGCCCGATAAAGCGCCACAATAATGGCCAGGCCCACCGCGACTTCGGCGGCGGCCACGGTAATGATGAAGAAGACGAAGACCTGTGCGTTGTAATTCGGCATCCCGTCGGCGGTCAGCCGGAACCGGGAAAATGCGACAAGAGAGAGATTGGCGGCATTCAACATCAGCTCGAGCGACATGAAGATGATGATGATGTTGCGGCGGAGCAGAACCCCGGCAAAACCGATGGTGAAAAGCAGTCCGCTGACAATCAGATAATGGCCCAGGGTCAGCATGTTATGAAAATGACGAAGCACGAATGGCCCGGCTTCGCCGCCGGGAATGACGAATGACGAATGACGAATAACGAATGACGAATTCACGGAGGCCTCGGGCTTCGGGTTTCATCATTCCTTCGTGATTCGTCATTCGGATTTCGTCATTCATTTCAGCTCCCTTTTGCTCAGCACAATCACGCCGACGGTCGCGACCAGGACCAGCACGCCGATGATCTGGAAAGGAAGGGTGTAGTTCGTGAAAAGAGCCACGCCCACGCTGTGGACGTCATCGGTTTTCGCGGCGGCTAGCGGCGGAATGGCGTATTTCGCCGCGCTCAATTGTCCCACCACAAAACAAAGCTGGACAAAAAAGGCGAGGGCGACGGCGATTCCGCCGGAGAACGCGACGAAATTCGTCTTGCGCCGCACTTCGGCCCGCAGATCGAGCAGCATGATGATGAAGAGAAAAAGCACCATGACCGCGCCGGCATAGACCAGGACCTGGATGATTCCGATGAAGAAGGCATCGAGCGACATGAACAGGGCCGACAGGCCGAGAAAACAAATGACGAGGCTGAGCGCGCTGGCGATCGGATTACGATTCACGACGACAGCCGCACCGAAGACCAGCATCAGGAAAGCGAAGAAATAAAAGAGAAACGGGCTCATGGGGTAATTGCCGATTGCAGATTGCAGATTGCAGATTGAAGCAAGGCGTAGAAACGCAATCTGAAATCGGAAATCTGAAATCGGCAATGGCTGCTCACTTCTTCTCGTTCCACTTGAGGACGACTCCGTGCATGACCCCGCCGAGCTCCAGGAGCTTTTCCTTGTCATGCACCATGTCAGCGCGGGTGTATCCCGTGATGGCGTAATCTTTTCGGAGATAAATGGCCTGTTCCGGGCAAACCTCTTCGCACAACCCGCAGTAGATGCAGCGAATCATGTCGATATCGAATTCCTGCGGGAATTTTTCTACCTTGGCGAAGCGATCCGTCTCCGGAAACTCGCCGGGAATGATCTTGATGGCGCGCGGAGGGCAGATGAATTCACAGAGCTGGCACGCCACGCAGCGGACCCGACCGGTTTCGTCGCGGACCAGGGCAGGGGCGCCGCGATAATGTTCCGGTAACTGGCTGTCCCATTTTTCTTCGGGGTACTGCATCGTCACCTTGGTGCGGCCGAGGAGCATGTTTTTGAAATGCTTCAGGGTGATGGCCATGCCGCTCAGGATCGCGGGCAGGTAGATCCTCTCGGACCAGTTCAGTTTGGGGCGTGAGACGGTGATGGCCATGGTCAGAATGCCGAATGCCGAATGACGAAGGGCCCGGCTTCGCCGGGAATGACGAATGACGAATGACGAATGACGAACTCCCGGATGCCTCGGGCTTCCGGTTTCATCATTCCTTCGTCATTCGTCATTCGGGAATTCGTCATTTGATCGGTAGGTAAGCGAGGATGATTGCCATCAGGAAAATGTTTACGAGGGCAATTTCGAAAAAGAAAACCCAGCCAAGCCTCATGAGTTGGTCGTAACGGAACCGGGGGAGGGTCCAGCGCACCCAAATAAAAACAAAAAGAAGCGCGGCGATCTTCGAGAAAAAAACAAATATGTTAACCAACCCCCAACCCCAGCCCGCCGACCCGTCTGGGATGCCGGGGAAGTGCCAGCCACCCAGAAAGAGGGTCACGATAATGGCGCTGCCGGTGATCATCGCGACATATTCGCCGAGGAAAAAAAGGCCAAATTTCATCGAGCCATACTCAGTGTGATAGCCCCCGACCAGTTCCGTTTCGGCTTCCGGCAGATCGAAAGGCAGGCGATTGGTTTCGGCGAAGATTGCGATTACGAAGACAACGAAGGAGATCAGCATCGGGATCGCGAGAAGCCATTTGTGCCAATTGCACCAGTCGCCCACGAACGGGGCGATCATCCAGCCGTGCTCGATCTGGTAACGGACGATTTCGGTTAGTTTGAGCTGGCCGACCAGAAGAAAAACCGGAATCACGGCGAGGCCGAGCGACAACTCGTAGGAAATCATTTGCGAACTCGAGCGGACGCCGCCCAGGAAGGAATACTTCGAGTTTGAAGACCAGCCCGCGATGACGATGCCATAGACGCTGAGCGAAGCGATCGCGAAGACGAAGAGCACTCCGACGTTGACGTCCGCAATGACCATCGGGATTCCGAAAAGCGTGCTTCCGAATGGAATCACGGCGAGGGTGCTGATGGCGGGGATCATCGCGAGGCAAGGCGCGAGCCAGTAATAGAAAGTGTTCACGTGGGCGGGCGTGAAATCCTCTTTCAGGAGAAACTTGGCGGCGTCGGCGATCGGTTGGAATAATCCTGCCGGGCCGACGCGATTCGGCCCGAGCCGATCCTGGATGAGGGCGCTGATCCGGCGCTCCGCATACACGGCGTAGTTCATAATGCCGAGCACGACCGCCAGAAGCGCGACAATCTTGATCAGGGATGAAATGAGAAACGCGTAGTCCATTAATCTGTCGTCATCCCGAGCGTAGTCGAGGGACCCCGTGGAACGGCGCTCGATTTATTTCCAGATCGTTCGACTTCGCTCTCCATGACGAAATTCATTGATCCCCACCCATCACCTGGACCCCGCGATCGCCAATTTTACTCAGGCTCAATCCCGCCAGCGCCGGCACCGATTCGCTCATTTCCCTGAACACATCCTCAATGGAGTAAATTCCGTTTCGGCCCGAATACGCCTGGATCAAATCGCGCAGGATTTCCCAATCGTCGCGCGCCTGGCCGGGACCACGCACAGCGCGATTGAGCCGTTGGAGCCGGCCCTTGCCATTGATCATCGAACCCCGTTTCTCGGCAAAACCAAAAGAAGGAAGAAGCGCAGTGGCAGCAGGCGTCGATTCATTCGCCAGCATATTCATCAAAACGAACGCCTGCAGGGCGTTGAGCTGGGCAAGGGTAAACCCGACTTCGAGCGGATTTTCCCCGAGAACGACCAGCGCCCTGATTCTGCCAGACGCCACCCCGTCCACCATCTCCCGCACTCTCGCGCCCGGGTTGGAAGTCACTCCGAGCAGGCGCGCTCCATTGGTGTTCGGATTGCGGTCGGCGCTGAGAAGGATTTCGTCGGCCGGGCCGGTGCGTGGGACGATGTCGATTAACTCGACTCCCAGGATCCGGGCGAGCTGCGCCGTGAGCCAAAGCTCCTCGTTTGTCATTCGGCCGGAGGCCAGGATCGCGATTTCCCAACCGGAGAAGTGTTTCAATTGCCCGGCGGCGTGCGCGATCGCGACGTTCCAATCGGAAGGAATGAGTTTGTCGCCGGAAAGAATCTCCGGTTGCAACAACCGCTGGTCCGACTGGAGAAAATCGATATTCAACCGGCCGTAGTCGCACATCCAGCAGGAATTCACGGCCTCGTTTTCGCGCGGAGTCTGGCGATAGATGACGTCTTCGCGGGACCCGATGACGGTGTTACACCCCGTCGCGCAACTCGTGCAGAAGCTTTTCGTCTCCTTCAAAAACCAGACGCGCATTTGGAAACGAAAATCGGAAGAGGTCAACGCGCCGACAGGGCAGATATCGACGGTGTTAAGCGAATAATTGTTCTCGAGGCGCTTGCCGGGGTGCGCGGTCAGGACGCTGTAACTCCCGCGGTCGACAAACCCGAGGACATCGTCTTGCGCGATCTCCTGGCAAAAACGAATGCAGCGCGAGCAGAGAATACAGCGCTCGTCGTCCAGGGTAACGCGCGGCCCGAGCTCGATGTTCTTTGGCTTTTTGACTTTGTTTTCCAGAAACCGCGAATCGGCGCGGCCATACTCGACACTGAATTCCTGGAGGCGGCATTCGCCGGCCTGATCGCAAATTGGGCAGTCGAGCGGATGATTGATGAGGAGAAATTCCATCACTCCTTTGCGGCATTCCTGCGCCAGCGGCGAATCAGTCCGAATCCCCATCCCTTCGCTCACATCCTGGGCGCAGCAAATCTGGGGGCGCGGCATCCAATTGATGATCGGTTTGCCGTCCTCGCCGAGTTCCGGCTTGCGATCTGGCCCCATTTTCGGGAGCCCCATTTCGATGAGGCACATCCGGCAATTGCCGGGCGAGCTCAGTTTCTTGTGATAGCAATAGCGCGGAACGTAGCTGCCGGCCTGCTCGCAAGCTTCGATTACCCGAGTGCCTTTCGGGAATTCGTGCCAGACGCCGTTGATCTGGACGTTGACCATCTGCGGTGGAGATGTCTCGGCCATTTAATTTTTCCGACTCTTGCTCTTGCTGTTACTCTTGCTCTCGCTCTGATTCGTGATCGAAAGCGCCATCGATCGAGCAAGAGTAAGAGAAAAAGTAAGAGCAAGATGATTCATCAGATTCTTCCGGCGACTCCAGCTTTTTCCCAGCCGGGATCGCGCGGCAGCGGGGTCTCAGCGATGGATTGTTCTCCGACTAATTCTTCGGACGTAAATTCCGGTGGCATCGGCGGCGGGACCGGCTTCTGGGCGCGGGCCACAAATTCATCCCGGAATTTTTCGACAAAACTTTGGGTAGGCCACGCACACGCTTCCCCGAAAGCGCAGATGGTCCGGCCCGCAATATTATCCGCGACGGTTTTCAGGGTGTCGGGATCCTGAACCACACCGCCACCGAGGAGGAGGCGATCGGTGATCTTCTGCATCCAAAGGGAACCTTCGCGACAAGGGGTACACTGGCCGCAACTCTCGTGGGCGTAGAATTCGTTGATGTTATTTAGCGTCCACACCATGTCGCGCGAGTCGTCGAGGACGATCACGCCGCCGGATCCGGCCATCGACCCCGCCGCGGCGAGCGAATCAAAGTCCATCGGGATTTCGAAAAGCGACACGTCCTGGTCGGCCATCGAACCATCCGGCTGCTTCAATTTCAGCTTGAATCGTTCGTCGGCGCGCAAAACTTTCGCTGAACTGCCGCCGGGGATCACGGCCTTAATTTGCCGTCCGTAACGAGGACCGCCCGCCATGTCGTAGATGAGCTGGCCCATCGTCACGGCGCCGACTTCGATTTCGAAATAGCCTGGCCGTTGGACATCTCCGCTCACACACACAATTCGGGTCCCAGTGTTATTCGGCCGGCCCAGGCTGGCGTATTTCCCGCCGCCCATTTCGATGATGTGTTTCACGTGGCAGAGGGTCTCGACGTTGTTCACGATCGTTGGGCACATGTACAGGCCCAGCACGGCGGGGAAATAGGGCGGCTTGATCCGCGGATAAGCGCGCTTCCCTTCGAGGGACTCGATGAGGCCGGTCTCTTCGCCGCAAATGTAAGCGCCCGCGCCACGATGAATGTAAACCTCGACATCAAAGCCGGTGCCGAGCATGTCTTTTCCGAGAAGATTTTTCTCCCGCGCTTCCTCAATTGCGCGCTCCAAAATCGTCGCCCCTTCCGGAAACTCGCCCCGAATATAAATGTAGGCCGTCCTGGCGTTGAGGGCGAAGCACGAGATGAGAATGCCCTCGAGCAACTGATGCGGATCTTCGTGAATGATATAGCGATCCTTGAACGTGCCCGGCTCGGATTCGTCCGCGTTACAAATCAAATAAACCGGCTTTTTCTCGTCGGCTTTGATGAAGCTCCATTTTACGCCGCAGGGGAAGCCAGCCCCGCCGCGGCCGCGCAGACCGGAGGTCTTCACCTCATTCACAATTTCCGTCCGCGACATTTTCACCGCTTGTTTTAACTGCTCGTAGCCGCCATTGCCCAGGTAGCAGTCAATGTCCGGGGTCCAACCCTGGCGGCCGATGTTCTTGAAGATGAGGCGATGTTCGAGCGGATGAGGATCGGATTTTCGATTTTCGATTTTCGAATTTCGATTGAGGAGAAGAGGAGCGTCGGCAGGCTGGACGTTTTCGATCAGTTCGTCCTGGACCATGCAGACGGGCGCGGTGCCGCAGCTCGCCAGGCATTCGACGAATTCGATGCTGTATTTCCCATCCGGACTGATCGAGATGGGGGTGTGCCGGCCGTTGCCGTGGTCGTCCCGAACGATGCCAGCGGCGGCGCACGCCTTTTCCATGATCTGATAACTGCCGGCCATCGCGCAGCTCAGGGTCCGGCAGACCCGGATGTGTGTTTTACCGGCCGGCGCCTCGCGATACATCGGGTAAAATGTCACCAGCTCGAGAATGTTGATCGGTTGCAGCTCCAGTTTCGCCGCAATCCAACGCACGCCTTCGTCGCTGATGAAACCAAACTCTTCCTGCCACAAATGGAGAAGCGGCATCGCCGCGCTCCTTTTGCGATCGGTTGGGTAACGCGCGATCGCGTCATCCATTTTTCGCTCGAGCTCGGCCGAAATGCGCTTGTTCGTCGGTTCCACGGCAAACAATGCGTTCAGTTATTCCGACAACGTGCTGACCTTTGACTGCACCTTGTCTTCTTTAAAAACAATCGTGATGGAATCCTTCCCCTGAGCGTAGACGTAGGTCGTCTTTTTCAGGAGAGCGAAGTCCTTGGTGTCGACTGTCGTTGGCGGACCCAGGATCGATTCCACCTGCTTTTTCGCCATGCCTTCCTGGACTTCATCGACGTTGGCTTTGGTGAGCCGCTTGGAGGAATTGCACGCGGCCAGGGCGAGGATCGCGGCTAGGGCGAAAATGACGAATGACCCGCCGCGGCGGGTAAACTGCTGACGAATGACGAAGGAATGCCGAAACCCGAATCTGGTCGACCTATTTCCATCCTTTGCTGCGTTCATCCTCATCTTTTCGTCACTCGTCATTCCCCTCATCTGTCGCATTCGCCCATGACGAAGTCCAGACTGCCCAGGACCGCGACCACATCGCTGAGCGAGCAGCCCGGGAGGAGTTCCGGCAGGATGCTGAGGTTCACAAACGACGGGGCCCGGATCTTCAGCCGATGGGGGACCCCGCCTCCTTTGCTGTTGATGTAGAAACCAAGTTCGCCCTTGGGGTTTTCGGCCGCAAAATAGATTTCCCCCGGCGGCGCATCAAGACCCTCGGTCACCACAATGAAGTGGTGGATGAGCTCTTCCATCTTTGTCATTACGCGCGACTTCGGCGGCGGCATGTTCTTCCAGTCCACGACATTGATCGGGCCATGCGGCAGTTTCTCGATGACCTGCCGGAGGATTCGGGCGCTTTGTCGCATTTCTTCGACGCGCACGAGATAACGATCGTAGCAATCCCCGGCCGTGCCGACGACGACTTCGAAGTCATACCGTTCGTAATCCAGATAGGGGTGCTTCCGGCGCAGGTCATGTTCGACGCCGCTGCCCCGCAGGTTCGGCCCGGAAATCCCATACGCGATCGCGCGGTCGCGCGGAATCACTCCGATGTCGCGGGTCCGGTCGACGAAAATTCGATTCCGCGTCAGGAGTTTGTCCACCTCGTTGAGCTGCGGGATGAAATCGTCGAGAAACTTTTCCAGTTGCGGGATGAACTTCTCTGGAAGATCGCGGATTTGGCCGCCAACGCGGGTGTAGGACGTGGTGAAGCGTGCGCCGGTGAGCAGTTCGAAAAGATTATAGAGTTTCTCCCGCTCCGTGAACGTGTAGAGGAACGCGGTCATCGCGCCGAGGTCCAGCGCCATCGCGCCCAGACCAAGGAGATGGGCCGAGATCCGAGCCGTCTCACAGCAAATCACCCGAATGGCTTTTCCGCGCGGAGGCAATTCCCAGCCCATCAATTTCTCGACCGCGAGCGCGTAAGCAACGTTGTTTGCCAGGGGCGCGAGATAATCGAGCCGGTCGGTGTAGGGAACGAACTGGTTGTATTGCATGTTCTCGGCGATTTTTTCGTCGCCGCGATGGAGATAACCAACATCCGGAGTCGCTTTGGTAATCGTTTCGCCGTCCAGTTCCAGGACGAGACGCAGAACGCCGTGGGTGGCGGGGTGGGACGGGCCCATGTTGAGCACCATTTTTTCCCCGATATCGCCAAGGTTTTCCCGGGCCCGCGCGTCCGCTGCGAGAACGCGTGTCGTGGGGTCAGGGGATTCGATTTCGCGCGTGGTAAAAGCCATAAGCGGAGCTTCCGATTATGCTGGCGAGAGGCGCCGGAGGCGCAAGCGCAAACTCGCGCCGCGAAGATCGGACGCGCTAATTA
>JBAPMH010000564.1:0-4162 GCA_049278515.1 Chthoniobacterales bacterium | reverse complement strand
AAAAATAGCTGCACAGAAGCAGCCAAATTTTCCGATTCCGGTTTTCGCGAAGCGCCCAGTAAACGGCGAAGACCGCGAGAAAGAACCAAAAGAAACGGAACTCGACGAAGAGCATGCGGATTCAGGGTTGGCCTGTTTTCCTCAAAAAATCCAGAGCGATGAGGGTACTAAGCTTAATCGCCCCGGCAGAATTAAGATGATACGGGTCAACCCGAACCGAGGGGCGATAGAAATCCGGATAAAGCGAGGGGCTATTGTAGGCCAGGACTAAACCCGGAGGCGGACTGGAAAACCGCGAAGGAGAATCAGGAAAGGTTGGAGTCACGACAAAGATCGGGCGGGCCCCGAGCCTTCGGATCTCGCGAGCATAATGGCGATAGGCCCGGTCTGCGTACCGATCCAAGGCGACATTTCCGGCGTTCACCGCCTCCTCACGCGCCAGATCTCTCTCATAGGCGAGTTCTGCTTCACCGGAAAGGACTCCTTCCGCTGGGAAATGGCCGTCGCGCTTCGGCCCAAATTCTTCCGATTCGATTTGTCTACCGCCTGCAAATGACTCCGCCAGGTCGAAGCCACGGCCCTGGTTGCTGATGTTCCTGGCCCAAAGCACCAGGTGGCGGGGGAGCAAGGCGGGACCATACCGGAGCAACTCCAACTTTCGGGCGAACGGTTCCCGCACGTCGAGGTCCAAAATTTTTCGAACAAGAATCCAGGTGCTTTTTGTATTGTGCCAGGAGACGAGGCGCTGGGAAGTCTGATCGCTGGGCAGCCAGGCCCCCTGGATATCGTCAATTTCCAAGAACAACCGCTTTAGATTGCGCGGGTTGAGAGCGAGGATTTGGTCCAGAACATGGAACTCTTCCGGGGGATACATCCCGGTGGCGCCGAAGTTAAAGCTGCGGCTCGGGATCCCGTTTTCGGCCAGCACCTGGTCAAAAACGGAAGGGGCTACTCCACAATGGATGCGACTGGAGCCCAGGAAGATCGTATCGAATTCGTCCTTGTGGGCGGCGAAGAAACGCAGTTTCGCACTGAGATTCCCTATCTTCGGAAGGGGAAGAAACGCATGGAGCACAAGGCAGGTGAAAACAAACGCGGCAAGACATACGGCCACGTTCCAGACCGACGCTGCCTCGAACCCTTTCGCCGGCGCTACGCGGCGCGCGTCTGGTCGGGCTTTCATGGTTTGGGCGAGGCTTGGGTTATCCGAACGAACTCGTGCGCCAGCAGACGGGTAAACTCCTCCGCGCCTTCCCGGGTCAGGTGGGCATCATCGATGCGCACGCTTGTGTCGAAAAGCATCGGATAGGTGCTGGCGTTGTTGAAAGAAAGAAGAGGCCCCGGCGGGGAGTCTCGAAAAATAATCGGGGATTGGAAGATAAGCGGGGGAACTACAAAAATCGGAGCCGCGCCGATTTCCCCGAAACGTGCCGCACAATTTCGGTAGGCGTCATCCGCAAAAGGATCGAGAGGCTTCGCGCGCGCCTGGGCGATTTCCTCCGCAAGTCGCTGTTGAAAACTGGCTGCGTCCTCCGCCGTCATCGCGTGTCCCGCCAGGCGATACCCATCGCGCCGCGGCCCTAACTCCAGATCCGCTTCGGACTTCCGGTTCCGCGGAAAGAAAAACTCGGTGGCCCGTCCGACGCTCGCGAATCGCTGGGCGAAAAGGGTGAGATGCGTTGCGAGATCACGCCGCGCCACCCAGAGCCGAGAAATCTTGATATACCACCTGGCGTCCCCTCGAGGATTGAGCGCCTTTTGCAGGATCAACGCCGTGCGCGGCCAATCATGCCAGTAAACAGCCCGCTCTGTCCCGAGGACCTTATGCAATTTGGTCTCCAGGTTGGCCGTCTCGAGGAAAATCCATTTCAAACCGTGCGGCTCGGTTTTCAGGATCTGATCGATAACGTAAAAGTTCTCCGGCGGATGCATCGCGTCGATCCCGAAATTGAAGGTGCGCGTCGGAAGCCCGCTTTCCTTCGTGGCCCGATCGAAAATCTCCGGCGAGACTGAGTAATAAATGCTGCTGGTGCCGATCAGCAGAGTATCGAATTCATCCTTGTGCTGACGGAAAAACTCCAGCTTCGCCGCGACGCCTTTCGGAATCATTGGCGGAATTAACGAATGGATGACCGCGCTGGTGGCAATGAATGCCGCCAGCGCGATGGAAGCATAAAGGACGTTCTTCGTAATCGTGCTCGTGCTCATGCTCGTGATCGATCTTTGCAGGCGGCGCTTTCGAGCACGAGCACGAGCACGATTACGACTACGATTACGATGGTTATCCGCGATCGCTTAACGCCGCAATACCGGGCAACTCCTTGCCCTCGAGCAATTCGAGCGAAGCCCCGCCGCCGGTGGAAATGAAAGTCATTTTGTCGCCCAGCCCCGCCTGCTTCACCGCCGTGACGGAATCGCCGCCGCCGATAATCGTCGTGGCCTTGGATTGGGCCAGCGCTTCCGCGATGGCAATCGTGCCATTGGCAAAAGAGGGAATCTCGAAGACGCCGACCGGGCCGTTCCAAAGGATCGTTTTCGCCTTGGCGATCTCGTCTTCATAAAGACTGATCGTCGCGTGGCCGATATCGACCGCCTGCCATCCTTCGGCGATGCCGTTGGTGGGGGTGACCCGACTGGTGTTGCGGGCCGTGGCTCCGACTTCAATTTTTTGCGTTTCCAGAGCATCGACCGGCAGGAGGAAGCGAACTCCTTTTTCCTTCGCCAGGTCCACAATCTCGCGCGCGAGATCAAGCTTGTCCGCTTCCACCCGGCTGCTCCCCACCGGAACTCCCTGCGCTTTCCAAAACGTATTCGCCATCGCGCCGCCGATCAAAATCGCGTCGGCTTTCTCCATGAGCGCCTTGATCACGCCGATTTTGTCCGACACTTTCGACCCGCCCAGAATCACGACAAACGGCTTGGCCGGTTTGGCCAGCTCATGGGAAAGATATTGGATTTCCTTCTCCATCAGGAAACCCATGGCTGATTGCTTGACGAACTTCGTGATGCCGGCCGTGCTGGCATGGGCGCGATGGGCTGCGCCGAAGGCATCGTTCACGTAAAGATCGCCGAGCTTCGCCAGCGCCTCGGCGAAGGCCGGATCGTTCGCTTCCTCGCCGGCATGGAACCGGACGTTTTCGAGCAACGTCACGTCCCCTTCCTTCATGTCGCGAATGATCGCTTCCGGAACAGCGCCGATCGTATCGTGGCTGAATGCGACCGGGTGCTCAATGAGCGTGTGCAGGTAGTCGCCCACCGGCCGGAGTGAATACTTCTCGACCGGCTTCCCTTTCGGCCGGCCGAAATGCGCCATCAGAATCGTCTTCGCGCCTTGTTCGCGGAGATAATTAATCGTCGGGAGACTTTCCCGGATCCGGGTATCGTCGGTGATCGCGATCTTCCCATCGCGCTCTTCCGTCGGCACATTGAAATCGACCCGGACCAGGACGCGCTGTCCGCGGACGTCGAGATCGCGGATGGTGAGTTTATTCATGCTCATGCTCTTCGTGCTCGTGCTCGTGCTCGTGCTCGGTCTTGTATTCTTCAGCGTCCTCACGCAAGAACTCTCCTCGTTCGGAAAACCGCCGGAGCATTCCCATCAGCATCTGAACAATGCGGACGAGATTCTCCTTTGCGCTCTCGATCTGCTCTAGCGTCGCCAGTTTCCTCGCCACCAAAACATCAAGCGCGGCAGCACATTCCAGCGCTGAACCTCGGGCGATCTCGAGAAAACGCGCGCGATCCTTGACAGAAAACTTCCCGTTTCCCTCAGCAATGTTCAGCGGAATGCTGGTCGAAGCGCGATCGAGCTGGTCTTTCGCCGCGGCCTTAGCGGAGATCGAGTTCAGGAGTTCGCCGGTCCAACCGCAAAAAGCGATGGCGTCGCGATACACATCCAGTTTTTCGTGGTCAAAGTACGTTTTCATATTCCAAGGGGATCGATCACGAGCAGGAGCACGAGCACGATTACGAAGGGGATCTATTTCCCGAGCATCGCCAGCATATCGACGCAGCGATTGCTGTAGCCCCATTCGTTGTCGTACCACCCGACGATCTTCACGAACTTCCCGCCGTGCGTCATCGTTAGTTTGCTGTCGAAAATGCAGGAGTGAGGATTGCCCACAATATCGATCGAGACCAGCGGCTCGTCGCTATATTCGAG
>JBAPMH010000563.1:0-10502 GCA_049278515.1 Chthoniobacterales bacterium | reverse complement strand
TCTCTTTCTCGTGCTCTTGCTTTTGCTCGTGCTCCGTTCGTTTTTGGCGGCGGATAGAGCAAGAGCAAGAGAAAGAGGAAGAATGAAGAATCCGCGGAGGGGGGGAATTTCATAGCCGAACCCACGCGAATTTAGTATGAAACCGGGCCCCGTGAGATTTCGCCTTCCACCCGTGTTTGCCGCGCTTGTGTTGCTTGGGCCGGGTCTTGCCCAGGCCCAGCTCACGGTCGTGGATGTCCAGCGGGTTATTAATCAGGCGGTCACACGGGCCGTTCAGATTTCGCCAAACAGCGTTATCGCGGTGACCGATCGCGAGGGCGACGTCCTCGCCGTTTGGAGTGTCAGCGGGGTCGCTCCGACCGCGTTGGAAATCTCCAGCTGCGTTTCCAAGGCCGGGACCGCCTCCTATCTCAGCAGCAACCAGAACGCATTCACCTCGCGTACCGCCGGCTTCATCATTCAGCAGCATTTCCCGCCCGGCGTCCGCAACACTCCGCCCGGCCCACTCGTCGGCGTCGGTCTCTCGAATTTGTTTTCCTCGGACATCAACAAATTCCGCGCGCCGGGAAGCGTGATCACTTTCAGCAGCACTCCCGGCCTTACCATCGTTCCGGTTTTCGGCACATCGCTGGATGGATCGCCGGGCGGCGTGCCGCTTTACAAGAATGGCGTCTTGGTCGGCGGCATCGGCGTTACGGGCGACGGCGTTCCGGGTCCGCTGGTCTTCCGTTCGCAGAATCCGTTCACGTTCATTGCCGGGTACGATGTGGACGAAGAAGTTGCGCTCGCGGGGCAGACCGGTTATCGCCCGTCGAGCTCGATTACGGCGAACAATGTTTACATCAACGGCATCGCGCTTCCGTATGTGCTGTCGCCTTCGCCGACGGCGGGCGAAACCTTGCAAGGGGCCGCTGCTCCCGGGTTCCCCGTGCAAGGGGCCCCGCCGCCTTTCCCGTATCCCGTCGCCACTTTTGGGGGAGTGCAGGGAGAAATTCGCCAGCCAATCACGAGCGACCCGATCTCAACCCCGATCAACGGCCAGGCGCGCCTCACGGCGGCGGAAGTGACCAGCATCATCAACTTTGCGGCCGACCGGGCCCGGACCACGCGCGCCGGCATCCGGCTGCCCATCGGAACCCCGATGCAAGTCTTCATCACGGTCGTGAATAACCCGAACAATCCCGCGGTTAATCCGACCGTTCTCGGCGCCTTTCGCACCGGCGAGGCGACCCTTTTCAGCTGGGATGTCGCGGTCCAGAAAGGTCGCACTGCTCTGGGGTTTTCGACTAATTCGCTGGCGCTCTCGACTCGCACGGTCGGCTTCCTTGCCCAAACAAAATATCCCCCCGGCCTCGATGTCCAGGATCCGGGGCCGTATTTCGGACTCCAGGAACAGTTCTCCGGCTTCAGCCGCGCGGCCCTTCCGGACTTCGTCCTGGACGCTTCCGGGACGGACCCTCGTTTCCCTAACGGTATCACGATTTTTCCCGGTGGTTTTCCACTCTATCGCAACGGCCAGTTGATCGGCGCTATTGGGATCAGCGGCGACGGGGTGGACCAGGATGACATCGTGGGGGCGTCCGGCACGCACGATTTCCTGGCTCCTTTTCCCATTCGCGCCGACCAATTCGCCTATCTCGGGGCGCGTCTGCCCTACGCCAAGTTCCCGCGCGATCCCGACGGCGCCGATCCCAACATCGGCCCTCCCCTTTTCGTGGCGGCGGCGGAAGCGCTGGCCAATATCTCGACCCGGGTGAACGCCGGGACGGATGACGATCGGCTCATTGGCGGCTTTATCATTACCGGGACCGCGCCGAAAAAAGTGATTGTTCGGGCGATGGGTCCGTCGCTGGGTGAATTTGGCGTTCCCCTGGCCCTGGCGGATCCGACGCTCGAATTGCGCAATAGCGCCGGTGCGCTCGTCGCGGCCAATGATAACTGGAGCGATTCACAACCAACCGAGATCGAATCCAGCGGCCTTGCTCCCAGCAACGATCTGGAATCGGCGATTGTCCGGACGCTCGCGCCCGGCGCCTATACGGCATTGATCGCCGGAAAAAATGGTGGCACCGGGACCGCACTGGTCGAAGTCTACGATCTCAGCCCGGCGTCCGATTCCACCCTAGGCAACATCAGCACCCGCGGTGTGGTCGGACCGCAGAGCGACGTTTTGATTGGCGGCTTCATCATCAACGGAACCACCGGAAACACGCGGATTTTGGTTCGGGGTGTGGCACCCTCCCTGGGCGCCGCCGGAGTTCCCAATCCAATGCCCGATCCGATCCTTCAGTTGCGAGACGGCAACGGCTTTCTCATCGCCGAAAACGACAACTGGCGCGAAGGTCCGGAAGTCGAGATCCGGGAATCAAACCTGGCGCCCACGAATGATCTCGAGTCCGCGATCATCACGACTCTTCCCTCCGGCCCTTACACCGCGATCATCCAGGAACGCAACGGCCAGAGCGGCATCGGTCTCTTCGAAGTTTTCAACCTGCAGGATCCGTGATCGCTGTTTTGCTGGTCATTCCGAGCGAAGCGGAAGCGCAGTCGAGGAACAACGTGGAATAACCAGCGGTCTGCGCCGCCGGTGGCGCCACGGGATGCCTCGACTTTCGCTCGGGATGACGGCAACGGACGAGCTTGCTTCGCACTTAGCCGGAGCCGCATGATCGACTCATGAGTTCACGAAATTATTCAATCCTGCTCGTCCTCTCGATCCTGACCGCCTTTGCCGCCATCACCCCCACCGCGGATACGGCGTCACCCGAGCCCAAAACTGTGATTGGCCCCCTGCGACATATCGTGCTTCCGACCCGCAAGGATCAATTGCCCTTTAGCGACGCGGTCCTGTCCGGCAACACTCTCTATCTTGCCGGTCGCATCGGCATCGACCCCGAGACCGGCAAACCTCCCGCCGAGCTTGAGAAAGAAATCCGCCTTCTGCTCGACGGAATCAAAACAACCCTGGCCGCAGCAGACATGACGATGGACGACTTGGTTTCCGTCCAGATCTTTTGTCCCGACCTGACCTTGTACGAAAAGTTCAACGAGATATACCGCACCTACTTCACCAAAGATTTTCCCGCTCGCGCTTTCATCGGTTCCGGCCCGCTCTTACCCGGCGGCCGGTTTGAAGCGCAAGGGATCGCTGTCCGGCGTTAGGCCCTTGCTGTTTGGTTGAAGGAGCCGCGACGCGTCCGCGGCCGGGGCGCCGCTCAATTCGTCACATCGTAGAGCTCGAGCAGCCCGATGCCGGTACCGTTGTCCTTGCCGCGAAGAACCGCCGTGTGAGCCCCCATTGGAAACCAGCGCAGGATGGCGCTTTCGCGATCGTTGGCGGGCGGGAGGCCGGTCGCTTCGATGTCGGATTGTTGAGTTGTCTTCCAATCGTCGTTTGCCGCGATCATGCCGGAGCTGTCATGCAATTCCAAAGTAGGATCCTGGAGCGTGCCGGGGAGCGGAATTGTCGGCCCGATCCCGCGCACGACCGCCTTGACCGGACCCATCGACACCGAGCCATTGATGATGAATCCGCTGATCATTGCTTTATCGCCGCTGAGGACATTTCCGCGACTGCTGATGTTCGCGAGCCGGGCGCTGCTCTCCGGCGGATCGAGATCGTAAAGTTCGACGAGGCCGATTCCGCCCGAACCCCGAGCCGGCCGAACAATCGCGGTATAAGTGGAGCCGGCCGGTAGCGTTGCAATAAGCGCTGACTCTCGCGCGTCGCCGGGGGGAAGGCCGGAATCGATGATGGCCTGCTTATCGGGACTCTGTTGCCAGTCATCGTTGCTCGTGATCAAAGCGCCGTTCGAATTCCGCAGTTCGAGAATCGGATCCTGCAAAGGCATTGTAATTCCCGCAAGGGTGAGCGACGGACCGATCGCCCGCGCGATCAGTTTCTTTTCCCCCGAGCCGGCCACGATAATGCCAGCGATCAACGCGTTGTCGCCGCCGTCAACGAACATCCGGCTAGAGATGTTCCGTAGACGCGCCGGGATCAACGCGGGCGACGCGACGAGTCCGAACTCGCCACCGGCGATAATGCGTCCATCTGCGAGCGGAGCCAGCGCGTAGACCGCGCCGCCGCCCGGATCCAGCGTGAAACTCGGATCGAGCTGACCATTCGACTGAAGCCGCGCCACGCCTGCTGCCGGTTGGCCATTCACGTTCGAGAAGCCCCCGCCGATCAGAATCGTGCCGGCATCTTCCACCAGAATCGTGGAGACGGTATAATCGGGCGTTGCGGTGAACGTGTTGTCGACCGACCCGTCGCTATTGAGTCGAATGATATTCGGAAGGGTAGGCGGGAAGACGTCGAACCTTCCCCCGAGCAATATCTTGCCATCGGCCTGGATGGCGACGCAGTTGACGCGGCTGTTGCCGCTAAACGCCGGCGGGTTGAAACTGGTGTCAATTCCGCCGTATGAATTAAGCCGAAATACCCCCGCCTTGTAAGGTATGGCGTGAATATTTGCGAAGAAAGTGCCATTTCCCGCGACCACAACCTTCCCGTCCGGTTGAATTCCCAAATCCACGATCGAATTCCCGTAGGTGCCGCCGAACGTGACCTGCGTAGCCGAAAACGTTGAATCGACATTGCCGTCGCTCAGCAACCGTTGCACGACGCGGCTGTGATCAGCGGTCACGATTTTGTCGTCGCTCCGCACTTTGCAGTAGTATCCAAGGTTTTGCCGCGGGAACCCCGGATCGATGCTGCCGTCCGGCAAGAGGCGCATTTGAGGAAATTGGTAGCCGGTCGTGACGCTGAACAAAATCGAACCGTTCCTTTCCAGGTTCAGGTCGATTCCCCGTGGGTTGTCGTCGATGACCGGCGGATGAAAGCTCGCGTCGAGATTTCCATTATTGTCCAACCGGACCAGTGGTCCCGTCCTCGCGTCATCGACAAGATCGAAATCACCCGTGGTCAGCAATTTCCCGTCTGGCTGCGCAGCCAGCTTCGTTACGGGCGCCGGAATTCTGAAAAGCCTTTTCGACGTCGGATCCAGCACGCCACTCGAACTGAATCGCAGAAACTGCTGCCCCTCAATCGGAAAGATGATTTCGGCGAGGATCGATCCGTCCGGTTGAACAAAAACAGCCGAGATCTGACTCTCCCCGCCGGGCACAATCGGATAAGTTTGGTAGGAGGAATCCAGGCTGCCATCGACATTCATTCGGCCGAGGAAATACTGGCCCGCCGCCTGGTCACGGAAACCGGCGAGGATTTTTCCATCGGGCTGAACCGCATACCAGTCATCGAATCGCGCGTCTGGATGAAATGACGAATCGACGCTGCCGTCCGGAAGCAGCCGATCCAGGGTGAAGGTGCCGCCGAGATCGAATCGATAGGACCGTAACAGGATCGCGTCATTCGGCAAAACCACGCCGGAATAAATGTTAGTGCTCAGGTTCGCGGAGAAAGAGGCATCGGCGCTTCCGTCGCTATTCAGCCGTCTCAAATAAGGCTCTGCATCAAAACTGACGAGAATCTTTCCGTTGCTTTGCAATCCGGCAAACGTGGGAGAGACATCGCTGACTGAGGAACTGAAAGAGGGATCTTTGCTCCCGTCCGGATTGAGGCGGACGAGTTCAGGAACCACAACCATCTTTCCGTCAGGCTGTAAGACCACGGCGCCGACGGCCTGGGTCACCTCAGGATTGAACGACATGTCACGCGAGCCATCCGCATTAAGGCGCAAGAAAAGGCCGGTCTGGGTCCCGAGGAGCAGTTTGTTGTCCGCTTGTGCGGCCATCGCGAAGAACCCGTTGTAGAGCCGGTAGCCGATTTCGAGCAGTCGATCGGAGCCGGGGATGTGCTCGCCGTTGTTGCGCACAATGGCCGTGCTGAAAAGCCTCGGAACGTCGAAGGCATCGATGACATCGCGTTCATTCTGCGATTGCTCGTAGATGACCCAGATGTTGCCGTCAGGCCGCTGAAGGGCACGGCTGCTAAAGCGGGGTTGCTCGAACGAATGGCCCGTGAAATCGCCGAAAACCGTGGTCGCAAAGGCAGCCCACAGAGCAACGATCTTGAGAAGAAGCGCCGCTCGGTCTGCGGGTAAGGATCGTTCGAGGGACATGGCCGAGATATTTATAAATCCGGAGTAAAAAGGCAAACTGATTCTGGGAGCGGCTAGTTGGCTTCGATCACGGCAATTTCCTCCAAGAGCCGGCGAGAGCCGCGGAACATTCCGGCAAACCGATCTGAGTGCTCCTTCTGAAGGGCCGGAGCAAAGTTATCCCGGTAATGGTGATACTTCTCGATCGATTCGCACCGATATTGCAGAACATAAGTCAGTTCCTCGCCCTCGGAGTCGAGAACTTTGTAGAAGCCACATTCTGAGAAGCATCCTGTTCGGAGCACATCCGGAACATGAACTCTTTTCATCCAATCAGACCATTCGGACTCGATGCCGGGCTGAATGGTTATCGTTACGCTGTATGTGATCATATCGCCTGTTCCTGGTTGAGGAAACCCAACGAGAATCTGGCCGCAAGCGCGCCAGTTTGCGAATACACCGCTCGAATTTAGAATCTCCTGCGCGGATGTGAACGCAGACGCGTTCCGAGATGCCCGACCAGAAACCTCACGCGTCCCAACCACCATACGAGGCTGCGCGCGCGGAGCGGCCGACGACCGCGGAAGGCACGCTGGAACGACCGGCAAAGCACGATCCCTATGCCGCTTTTCGCTATTCGGGATTTTCCTTTTACACGACCGGCAACCTGATCTCCGTCATCGGCCGGCTCATGTTCGTCGTGGCGGTCGAATGGGAGATGTATGCCCGCACCCATTCGGCGACGGCGCTCGGCCTCGTCGGTCTGGTGATCGCGCTTCCAGTGGTGCTACTCTCCCTGCCGGCGGGGCACATTGCCGACCGGTTTCCGCGCAAGCGAATCGTTCTCGTCACTCAGGCGTTGAGCGCGATCTGCTCCCTTGCGCTCGCCTTTGTTTCCTGGAATCACCTCGCGATGCCGGACTGGGCGTTTCTCCGGGCGGGAAATCGTTTCCTCTATTCCATCGCCACGGTTTTCGAACGCCATACCTATTTCCACTTCGACGATCTTTCGATTCCGCTCATTTATTTGATCCTGCTCGTCTCGGCGACCGGGAGGACCTTTGGCTGGGCGGCGCGCAGTTCCTATTTCCCGCAGCTCGTCCCGCGCGACGTCTTCGCGAATGCCGTCACCTGGAACAGCAGCGTCTTTCAAATCGGGTCGGTCGTCGGTCCGGCGCTGGGAGGTCTGCTGATTGTGCGGGCCGGATTCCCTTTCATTTATGCACTCGATGCCTTTTGCGCGTTTTCTTTTTTCCTCCTGGTCCTCCCGATTCGGAGCAGCGACCGGGGCAGCAGCAGCGAGCGCAACGCCTGGCGCAGTCTTAAGGAAGGCATCCGGTTTATCCTCAGCAGGCAGGTCGTGCTCGCCACAATCACCCTCGATATGTTTGCCGTCTTTCTGGGCGGGGCGACCGCTCTCCTGCCGATTTTTGCCGACCAGATCCTGCATTGCGGTCCGATCGGCCTTGGCTGGATGCGGGCTGCGCCGGGGATCGGGGCTTTCATCATGGCGCTGCTGATCGCGTACCTGCCACCAATGAAACACGCCGGCAAAACCCTTCTCTGGTGCGTGACCGGGTTCGGCGCCGCCACGATTATTTTCGGCCTGTCGCGTTATCTCTGGTTGTCGCTGGCAATGCTCTTTATGACCGGTGTCTTCGACAGCGTGAGCGTTGTTGTCCGCCACACCCTGTTGCAACTGGTCACGCCCGACACCATGCGCGGACGAATTTCCGCTGTGAACAATATCTTCATTGGAACTTCAAATGAGCTCGGTGCGTTGGAGTCGGGGTTGACCGCGGCGCTCTTCGGTCCGGTCCTGTCGGTCCTCGGCGGCGGGATCGGAACGATTCTCGTCGTATTGGGTGTCTGCTGGAAGTGGCCCGAGACGCTGAAGATCGGCGCGCTGGATAAGAATCTGCGCTAACGGGAGTCGAACCCGCAAATCACGCGAATTAACTGACTTCCAAGAATCATTCGCGTAGATTCGCGTCATTCGCGGGATCAAATGAAAATAGCCGCCGCCCAAATCGCCTGCTCACTCGGCGATGTCGAAGCAAACTTCCGCAAAATGCGCGACTTTTCCGCTCGAGCGAAGGAGGCTGGCGCCGGCCTGGTCGTCTTTCCGGAGATGGCGGATACGGGCTACTCGATGCCGGTGATCCAAAAGCACGCGACCGCCTGGACGGAGGGCGCGGTTCCACGGCTTCAAGAGACAGCGAAAGAGCTCGGGATTGGAATCATCAGCGGGGTCTCGGAACGGGAAGGCGGCTCGATTTACAATTCCCAGGTAGCGATCGATGCGACCGGCCGGATCGCCGCAAAATATCGAAAGATCCATCTGTTCAGCCCGCCTCCGATTGAGGAACACAAATGTCTTTCGCCCGGTGCCGAGCTGGTGAGTTTTTCGATTGGTGACCTCCGCCTTGGACTCACCATCTGTTACGATCTCCGTTTCCCGGAAGTTTACCGGGCCCTCGCCTGCGGGCAGGAGGCCAACGTTTTCATCATCTCCTCGGCCTGGCCGTTTCCGCGGGCCGAGCACTTGCGCGTGCTCGCATTGGCGCGTGCGATTGAGAACCAGAGCTACGTGGTTCTCTCAAACCGCGTTGGCAAAGATGACGGCGTCTCGGCCTGTGGCGCTTCCGCGATCATCGATCCTTATGGCGTGATCGTCGCCGCCGCTTCGGCTGATCGCGAAGAGCTTGTTGTCGCCGAGGTCTCGGAGGAAATCATCCGTTCTGTTCGAGAGCGAATGCCGGTGTTCGAAGATCGGCGGCGGGAACTTTACGGGAGATTCTAGCCAGGAGGGAAAACTCCTCCGAATGGTTTTTCGACGGGGTCCCTCGACTTCGCTCGGGATGACAGACTCGGGGGCTTCCTAGAACGCCGCCCGGAACGCCAGCATGCCGTAGGGGATGGCGCCATCCTGGTGATACCGAACTTCCGTGCGATGAAAGTCGAAAGCGCGATAGGGGATGAATCCACCTTCCAGCGAGAATTTGATCGCGGTCGTTAGTTTCCAATCGAAACCCGCACCAACGCGCGCTTCGTTGTAAGTGATCGCCGCGTGATTCAAGGAGGTGTCGCCCCGCATGGTGCCGAATTGTTTGTCGACCCGGTAGGCGTTCAACCGGAGATCGGCCCCGGCGTAGAGCAGGAAGTTGCTGGAGGGCTCGTATTCCAAGCGCGGCGTCGGCGCGACGGCGTTGAGAGTCCATTGCGGCGCAAATTTCCACCGAATACCGCCGCCCGGCAGGACCGGATATTGACGCAAGGCGTCAATCCCAAGGCCGAACACTATCTGAAAGTTGGGGTTGCAGATGTACGTTCCGCCGATTACCACCGGCACGTTGAAGGTGTCCTGGCCGAAATCATCAAAGTCGGTTCCGTAAAACCCCGGCTGCGCTTCAAGCCGGATCAGGAAGGAATCGGACAGCTCAGTGTCGAGGCCGATGATCAGAGCGGTGGAGTTTAGGTCGTTCGGGATGGCCGCGTTCCCTCCGAAGCTGAAGCCATAATGCTCCGTCTGGATTCCCAAACGCAGAATCCCGATCTTCGTCATCGGTGTGTAAATGAAGCGGACGCGTTCCTGGTTCCCGTTGAAATCGCTGATCTTCAGGGTCCCGGTTTCGCCACGCTGCACGCTGCCGTCGCCGAAGTAGGCCCCTTCCACCTCGAATTCGAACGGAAACGAAGACTGCGATTCGACCAGCGCCACGTTTTTGGACGAACTGGTAAAGGTTTCGACCTGGACTCCGAACGCCCTCGTGGCGATGAGGACAAGGCAAGAGGCGATAATCTTGATGGCTGTTTTCATGAGTCCGGAATCAGGTGTTCGGTCAGACTGCCTATCGAACGGGCCCAATGTCACGCCGAAATGATGAAACGGCCTTCGAAATATCCCGCATCATGGCCGATTCCGAGGCGACCCGTTCGATCCCATGGAGGCCGGCGATGGTCGCGGAGGAGATGAAATCGCCGCGCCAAACGAGGGTAGCCGGGCGTCCACCGGCTTCGACCGGCCACATTTGATACAGGGTAAGGCCGGCATAGTAGCCGCCGCTCGCATAGTAAAGCGCATCGGCCGCCTGGAAGGTGCCGTTGCCCCCGGAGCGCCGGTAGGAAGTGCCCAGGGTGAGAACGGCCTTATCATCGGCGGTCAGCAACTCCCAGAACTGCTCGCCGCCGCCGCCGAAGACGCCGGAGAATCGGCCGCGCACCTTATCGTTCGCGTTGAGCAGCGAGTTGAGCTCTTCGGAAGGCCGCACGTTCTGGCCCGTATGGCTGTAAGGCGGTTGCGATGACCGGCCTGCGCGAGCCCGCGCGCTCAGGACCTCGGCCCAAGCTGCGGCCACAGGGCCTGACATTGTCGTAGCCCCGGCAACCGCCGCGAATCGCTTTTCCTCTTCCTTGCTGATCTGGAGATCGGGCGAGAGC
>JBAPMH010000562.1:0-5180 GCA_049278515.1 Chthoniobacterales bacterium | reverse complement strand
TCCGCGAGGCAAACCACCCGGGCCCGCTGCAATGCGTTTCCAAACGCGAGAGTTTCCAGCGTTCGATACCACGGCGCGATGGCATCGAAGCTCACAGCGCTGCCAGGATCAGCGCGACCACCGGCGTGAGCAGAACCAGGTCGGCCAGCGCGGTCCGTTGATCGCTTGTTGTAACGACGGCGCTCTGTCGCCGTACGAACGCGTGTTTACGGCGACTGAGCGCCGTCGCTACAACAGCCTCGAAGCTGCGAGACGCATTCAGGTAACCGAGCAGCAACGCACTCGCACTGAGGCATGCGAAAAGAGCCGCGGCCGACCGGCAAACAAACGCGAAAACCAATGATACGCCCGCCAGACCAAGGCAAAGCGGGGCGACGCGGACCATGCCCGGGTGCCGCGTCGCAATTGAAACTTTTCCCTGGGCGCGATCCAAGTCTCGTTCCCAGCTCGCGATGCTAACGCAATTCAGCGAGCAGAGCGCCGCGAAAAAAATGACTGCAAGCACGAAGTCCGGGGTCAGTGGGAGATGCGGTTGCAGGGCGACCATGGTGCCGGCGCAAAACAGAACGCCGATCGCGAGCTCTTTCGCCGGCAGAGAGCGCCAGATCCGGCCGAAGGGATGGTTGAGCACGAGGTAAATGATCGCAAGTAACCCCACGACAGCGCCGGCGAAAAATGTCTCGATCGCCGTCCCGCGCCAAATGACGTAACTGTCGAGCCCGGCGACGAGCACAACGGTGGCGATCCAGATTTCGCGGTGGCGCAAACAATAGGCGTGGCGAGCCGAGCGCGGGGTCCCCGGCTCCAATAAGAGAGAATCTGCCAGACGGTCCGCGAGATAGATCAGCCACGCAGTCAGGAAAAGGGCGATGGCGTTTTCGATCTGAATGGAGACATGGAAGGTCCTGGCAAAAAGACAAAGCCACGCCACCGCGACGACCGGGGCGTCGAGGCAGACAAGATTAAGCCAAATGGTAGGGACGGCGCGCTGCGCCGTCCGCCGACGCCGCGAAAGCGGCAAGGCGTCCCCGCCAACGGCCGTCCGCGGACGCCGCAGCGCAGCGTCCCTACCAGGAGCAGACCTGCCGATCGATGAAGGATTTGAATGGGCTTGCTCCATTTCCAATCGATCTTATTTTAAGCTGCATCCGCGACGGGGCCACTCCCTTATGAAATCGAACGCTATTTCCATGAACAACAAAGCCGTGGCCGCGCTTCCGAAGCATTTGCTCCAGTTCGCCGTGGACCAGCGCTACGACGAATACACGCCGGTCGATCATGCGGTCTGGCGTTTCATCATGCGCCAGAACATTTTCTTTCTGCGCGAATACGCGCATAAGCTCTACTTCCAGGGGTTGCTCGATACCGGCATCTCGTTCGACCGGATTCCGCGGATCGAGGAGATGAACGAAATCCTAGGCAAGATTGGCTGGGGCGGCGTGGCCGTGGATGGATTCATTCCACCGGCCGCTTTCATGGAGTTCCAGGCCTATCGCGTTCTCGTGATCGCGTGCGACATGCGCCAGATCAATCACATCGAATACACGCCGGCGCCGGACATCGTTCACGAAGCGGCGGGGCACGCGCCGATCATTGTCGACAGCGAATACGCCGATTACCTCCAGCGCTTCGGCGAAGTGGGAGCGAAGGCGATGTCGTCGAAAAAAGATTTCGAGCTCTACGAAGCGATCCGGCACCTCTCGATTTTGAAGGAACAACCGAACCCCGATCCGGAAGAACTGGAACACGCGACCAGGCTCGTCGAGGAACGCCAGAAAAACCTGGGCGAACCCTCCGAGATGGCGCTGCTCTCCCGCTTGCACTGGTGGACGGTCGAGTACGGCCTCATCGGCCCGCTCGAGAAACCGAAGATTTACGGAGCCGGTTTGCTCTCCTCTATCGGCGAGTCGGTCAGCTGCCTCGAGCCGCATGTGAAGAAAATTCCGTATTCTATCGATGCGCAAAACGTGCCGTTCGATATCACGACAAAACAGCCGCAGCTTTTCGTGACTCGCGATTTCAAGCAGCTCTCCGACGTGCTCGAGGAATTTGCGAGCAAGATGGCGTTCCGGTTCGGCGGGCTCGAAGGAATCAGAAAGGCGATCGATTGCCGCAACACCGCAACCTGCCAGCACTCTTCAGGACTCCAGGTATCGGGGGTATTTACCGAGGTCGTTACCGACGAGAAGGGAAACCCCATTTATCTTCGGACCAGCGGGCCGACCGCGCTGGCTTTTGGCGGCAAGGAACTGGCCGGTCACGGCCGCGATTACCACAAGGATGGATTCGGTTCGCCGATTGGAGACTGGAAGCAAACGGAGCTGACCGAGGGCCAGCAGGCTAAATTGGAATTTGAGAGCGGCGTGGTGGTCGAGGGAAAAATTGAGAAAATGCTCCGGGCTGAGGGCCAGCTCATTCTGGTGACGTTTTCGAATTGCACCGCGAAACAGGGCGATCGCGTTTTGTTTGATCCAGCCTGGGGGACGTACGACATGGCGGTTGGGTCCCGCGTGGTTTCCGTCTTTAACGGCGCGGCGGACAACGACGCCTATAATCAGGTCGCGCTCGTCCCGCGGGAACGCACGATCAAGTCGCCGTCAGACGCGAAACGGAAGCGATTGGAAAATCTCTACGCGCAGGTGCGCGACATCCGGGAGCGCAAGATCGGGTACGAGCGGCTGGGCGAGATTTGGGAGACGCAACAGAAAGAGCATGGTGACGACTGGCTGCTTTCCATGGAGATTTTCGAAATTCTCGACGAGACCGGTCAGCAGAATGCGTTGAAACAACAGGTCATGACTTTCCTGAACGGGCGCAAGACCGTGGACAAGGACAACGCGACCTTGATCGAATGGGGATTTCGGCTCGTGACGTATCACAAGACGAATCTCGAGACCGCGACCCAGGCGTTGTAGCAACGCGCCACCGGTCATCCAGAGCGAAGTCGAGGGACCCCGTTGAACGTCGCTCGACTATCGTCGGGGTTCTTCGACTCCGGCCGCAGCGGCGGCCTTCGCTCAGAATGACGGATTACTTCGGGCCGGGATCACCGATCCCGGCTACAACACGCCGCTTTGCTGTGCGAAGCGCAAAGTGGGAGCCGCCTGTGTGCGGCGATCTGTCGGGGCACAAAGGCCCCTCCCACATTCGCCCACGTCAGCCACAGCCCGACGGCTACAGGGCCCCTGCCGAATTCGAAAGCGTAATATTTTCCACGGCCACTTCACCGCGTCGCGAGAGCGCGTAGGCCACAGCACCAGCAATCTCTTCCGGCAGGAGCATCTTCTCTCGCGGCCAGTCGCCTTCGACGCCTTGCCAGATCTCCGTATTGGTCGCCGCCGGATAAATATTGAGAACGCGAATTCCGCGCGAGCGCACTTCTTCGCGGACCGCCTGCGAGAAACCTTCGAGCGCGAACTTACTCATGCAGTAACTGCTCCAGCCCGGGAACCCGGTTTTCGCCGCGACCGAGAGAATATTCACCACGCTCGAGCCCCTCGTCATTTTCGGGAGCAGGCGTTGGGTAAGAAGAAACGGGGCTGTGACGTTGACCGCGAAGGTTGTCTGCCATTCGTCGAGCGTGACTTCGGCGAGCGGTTTTACGATGGCGATCCCCGCATTGTTGACCAGGGCATCGACAGGCGCGGCGCCTATCTCCGCGATTATTTCTTCGATCGCTTCGGCAGATTTCAGGTCGTAACAAAGCGGGATCGCGTGGCTTGATTTGGCTTCGACCCGGCGGCAGGTCTCCGCCAAGGCATCGCGATCGCGACCATGGAGCAGCAGCGTATGATCGGCTCCCGCCAATTTCTCGGCAATCGCGCGACCGATGCCGCGGCTCGCGCCGGTGATGAGGTAACGCTTCATAGGAAGAGGTAAGACATTTTCTGCCACGGCGTTTCAAAACCGCCGCTCCTTGGTTTTTGCGCCCGCGGCGAGCGCTTCTAGAGCTTTCTCAGCGTAAACCGATTATTCGCCGTCTCCCAAAGACGCAGCCGAACAAGACGGCCGTCTAGCCGCGAATCGAAATCCGGCCAAAGGGCCTGGACGATATTCTCACCGGTGGAGGGCTTTTTTCGAAACTCCTCCAGCTCGAGATCCAAATGTTTATCCTGCCACGGGCGCACGGCCCCCTCGACCGCCTGTTGGAGGGCGACAAAATTCATCAACGTCCCGCTTCGTTCGTCGAACGGACCGGCCACCGTCGCTTCGGCGAGATAACGATGTCCGTGCCCCTTCGGATTGTTGCACTTTCCGTAAAGAGCGACGTTTTGATCGGCGGACAGGACGGCGCTGTGCAAACGATGGGCGGCGTTGAAGGGAACCTGAAGCCCCAGAAAATAACGATTGCCCGTCCAGTATTCGGCGAAAAAATCGTTCCGTTCGTGCAAACGCACTCGATCAATCGGCAATGTCCCGGCGATCCGCTGATGAATATACCGGGCCAGATTTTCCGTCGTGATCGGCTGACTCGCGAGGCCCGGGACTTCGTGATTCAAATTCTTATGATCGAGCTCGTTCCGGAGCGCATCGATGCTGGCGTGAACGGCGTGAGAGTGCCCAACCCGGTTGGGATCCGCGTCGTTCCGGAAAGTCAGCCGCGCCCGATAATTGTGGCCATGGCCAAAGGGCGAAGCCGCAACCCCGAAAAGCTTTTCATTTTCCTCCGGCGTCAGCCGGGGCGACATCGTCTGGCGGGCCGCGGAAAATTCGAACCAGTGATTCGATTCCGAGGTACCGTTCGCGTAGAAGGTCGCGCTCCGTTCCTCGGATTCGGCGAGATGACAGGCCGCCAACTGCGCACTCGTGGAATGGAAGAGCGGCGCCGCCCGGAGAAAGAGCTCGCGGGCCACATTCTCGGGCAGCGGCGGGGTATGACCGAACGCCGGATTATCTTCGTTTAGAAACTTGTGGTCGAAGCCTTCCCGGAGGACCTCCCCCACCCGCTCCTTTATCTTGCTGATGTTCATCAGCATTCCGGTGACCGGATCGACCGCCCCCGAAAAAATAAAATAAGCGACGTAATTGCGACCCGAGCCGTAACGCGCCGACGTTTCCGGTCCGAAGGCGGCGAGGTTTTCGGTTTCGCTCCATTCCTGGACAAAGAGCCGGCGGGAGGCCGAAAATTCGAGGCGCTTGCTGAGCGTCAGAAGCATTATGAATTGTAAGCCGTCTCTGGG
>JBAPMH010000561.1:0-1632 GCA_049278515.1 Chthoniobacterales bacterium | reverse complement strand
ACCTACGCGTTAATCGTTCGCTCCGAAGAAAAGCAACGCAGCGCGTTCGAGAATGTCGCTTACTTTGTCTTCATTCTCAGCGCCGTTTTCTCGATCTGGCAGGCGGCCCGTCAACCCGTTACGGTTCCGGCCGCCGGATTGATCCACGCCACATCGGTCGCGCAAAACGCGGATACGCAGCAATCCTAATCGACAGCGCAGTTCAGGAGAACTCCGTTGCGATTGTTTGCCACGATCTTGGTTGCTTCCGCCGCGCTTTGCCAGGCGGCGGGAAGCGCGGCGGGCCGGTGGGAAGGCATCGCCCAAATCCCCGGCCACGACCTGCGACTCATCGTCGATCTCTCCCAGGGCGATGGGCACGAGTGGACCGGATCGATTATCATTCCGGGCTTTGGAGTTAAAGGCGCCCCGCTCATCGATCGCAAAGCCGCGGGCGGCGACATGGTTTTCGCCATCAAAGGCGTTCTGGGTAACGAACGCGCCGGCCAAGCGGAGCTTCAGGTCCATCTGACCGCGGACGGGCATCTCGCCGGCGATTTCAAGCAAGGCGGAAACGTTGCCCCCTTGGTTCTGGAAAAAACGGGGGTAGCACAAGTGGAACTTCCACCGCGAAACACTGCGGTCGCGAAGGAGCTCGAGGGCGAATGGAAGGGCGACTACGAGATGATGGGTTACCAGCGGCATGCGACGATGAAATTCTCGAATCGCGGCCCGGAAGGCGCAGCCCTGGAGTTCACCATCGTCGGGAAAAAGCTGAACAACGTCCCGGTCAGTCTGGTGATCCAGGACGACGATTTTGTAACGGTGAAGTCGGACGAATTCGGAATCACATTCGAAGGTCGCTTCGACAAAGCGGCCGGCGAACTCAAGGGAACGTTGAGCCAGGGATCGCTGGAAGCGCCGCTCCTGTTGCGGAGGCCGACCCCATGAAAGAATTTTGGGTCGCCGTTTTTCGCCTGGCGATTGGTCTTGGCGCCATCGTAATGGCCCTATCGGCCCATGCTCAATCGATGTTCCGCGGCGATCCCGCGCATTCGGGAACGTCAAAGGAAACCGCGCCGCGCCAGTTTCATCGAGTGAAATGGAAGTTCCCAACTGGCGACCGGATCATCTCCTCGCCGGTCCGGGACAACAAGGTCCTCTACTTCGGCGGCGATGATGGGAACATCTACGCGGTCGACTCCGAGACCGGCCGGCAGATTTGGAAGCGCACAACTGGCGGCCCGGTGCCCTCGACGCCCGCGGTCGCGAATGGGATGGTCTACGCGGAGAGCTACGACGGAAAATTCTACGCGCTGAACGCGAAGACCGGCGCGATCAAATGGAAGTTCGCGACGGAAGGCGAGCGGCGCTTTGAGGCAAAAGGCATTCACGGGCTTCAGCCGAAGACCCAGACGATCGCTGACCACTTCGACGTCTTTCTCTCGAGCCCGGTCGTAGTCCAGGGCTCCGTGTATTTTGGAAGCGGCGACGGCAACCTCTACGCGCTGGATGCGGCGTCCGGCGAGCTGAAATGGAAATTCAAGACCGGCGATGTGATTCACGCTTCGCCGGCCTACGCGGACGGCACGATTTTCGTCGGCAGCTGGGACAGTTATTTTTACGCAGTCGACGCCGAGACGGGCAAAGAGA
>JBAPMH010000560.1:0-1805 GCA_049278515.1 Chthoniobacterales bacterium | reverse complement strand
AAGTGGCGACGCGCTTGATGCCGTTTGTGCCTGGGCTGGCGTGGCACGCCATGCTGCGGACAGAACCGGAAGTGCGGCAAGGCTTGAAACTAATGTACGACGGTCGATTCCGGATTTGCCTGATGTCATGCCTAGCTCCCATAAAGCCCCCGATCCGAGGGACATCACAGCATCGGCTGGGTTCCGGACCACATCAATTGCCCCAAGGGGAAACAGCTGCAAGCGCGACGTGGGCAACGATTGTGCCGGGCAATCGCATTCAGCTTGTCCCGTTCAATCAGTTTTCCTGGTGGAACAAGTATCGGTTCACGCCGGTGTGGGCGGCCTCCGTGGGCCTGATCTACTTCTCGGATTCGTTCGCGTCGTCGGACGACAGTGTCAAGTTGCCCGGGTTCTTCCGAGTCGACGCGGGAGTTTTTGCCAAAATCAACGAAACCTGGAGAACCCAGGTCAATATCGAAAACGTGTTCAACAAGGGCTATTGGGCATCGGCCGACGGCAACAACAATATTTCGCCAGGACAGCCGCGGACCGTTCGGCTGACGGCATTCGCCAAGTTTTGAACCGGGAGCGGGCTGCCTATCGCAATCAATTGCCCGCAACGCGTCCGCATAAGCGGATGTGTCGCGGGCAAAATCACAAACCGAGATCGACGATGCTTATGGCTGATAGTTTGCCGTCGATTGCTCAGATTTGAATTTCTCTATCGCGGCGTAGAGATTTGGCGCCCTGTTGTGCGTGCCACGCACAGCTTCAACATGTCCGCAATCACCGAAGCGGCAACCGTCGAACAGTCCCGCCTGCCTGATCAGATCGCCGACATGGTACATGTAGGCGGGCGCTTTGTTCCAACCGTACTGGTTGTCGCAAGCAGCGCCGATGTAATGGTTGGAGCCCGAGACGTGACCCCCGTGCGCATAGCATCTGTTGATGCGGGGATCGACCTTATAACCGTGCTCCTTCAGCAAGGCATAGAATTTCTGGAACTTGCTGGCGTAGGCCGGATGAACCGTGATGTTGAAGCCATAGGCCGTTTGCACCGTCACCATCATGCCATTGCCATTGGCATCGACGGCTTGGTGCGTACTGTGGCGCGCGCGGAAGCTTGATGTCTTGCTCGATGCCGACGAGACCGCATTGAGAGTCGTACAGCGACCATCATTGTCACAGGATGGCGAAACACTCTGCTGACGACGCTGTGCAGCTTCGGCCGGAAGTGCGACGAGCACACTGAGGACGACAAGTGCGGCGACCTTCATTCCGTACTCCTCTGTAGACTGCCGCTGCGAAGGCGACCTCTACATTTTCCGATGAGTCGGGCGTATATGCACGGTATCGGGGTCGCATCTTCGCTTTTAGCGTAAGGAAGAAACCTTAATGCCCAGCGGCGCGTGTCCATTTTGATCAAAAAGTCGTGCTTTCTATAATTAATGGAGGTACCCCATTGATGTGCCGCGGGTGACAGCCGCGTTTCGGCATGCGGTTAAGTTTTTTCCTTCTTGCAGCGGTAGCTTCGTCCGCACAAAGTTCCGTTCGATGGGCATTGGTATGAAGCGCTTTGTGATCTCCACAGCAATCTGCGTGATTGCGCTACAGACGGTTCTGGTGGGCATTGCACCCCTTGCGGGCCTTGGCTCAAGCGCGGTCGATCCGTTCCTAATCATTTGTCGAAGCGACGGTCAACCCCACGCATCAAACAACGGCACCGGCGGAAGCGCTGATCATCGCTCGACTCAGGACTGCGTGCATTGCGTCCTGTGCAACACACCGACGGCGCCGCCCGTACCGCCGGTCGCCATCGGCAT
>JBAPMH010000559.1:0-11285 GCA_049278515.1 Chthoniobacterales bacterium | reverse complement strand
ATCAGGGACGGCGTCAGTCATACCGACGATTTCAAGGTTTCCGGCAAACTCTTCGGGATGGTGGGCCACGGCGATATCCACTTTCTCGAGGACAAACTGGACTTCGATATCCGAATCGATGCCGGCGGCCCCGGCGTTCTCCTGACACCGATGTACAAGCTTTTTGAATACAAAGGCGAAGGCAGCATCTCCAAGCCGAATTGGCACCCGAAGCGATTCTAGCAAATCGCAAATGACGAATTCCGAATGACGAATGACGAATGACGAAGGTTAGACAGAAAAAAGTAAAACGACGCTCCTCGTCCGACTCGTCAATCGTCATTCGTCATTCGTCATTGCTCCTTGGAGCTCACATGTCGATCAGCGGGGGAGTGCATCGAGCGATCGAGCGCGGACGTTCGATCGACTGCACGGCGATGCAGATTTTTGTGAAGAATAATATGCAATGGTTCGCCCGGCCGTTGGACCGCGAGGAGATCAAGGCGTTCCTCGATCATACCCAGCGGAAGGAACTTCACGCCGCTTTTGCCCACGCGAATTACCTGATCAACCTCGCGGCCACGAATCCGCAGTTCCACGCCAACTCACTTCGCGCGCTCTCCGAAGAATTGATCCGCGCCGATCAACTCGAGCTGCCGTTTCTCGTCATGCATCCGGGTGCGCATCTCGGCGCCGGTGAGGAGGCGGGCCTGGAGAAGATCGTTGCGTCGCTGGATGCGATCTGGGCGGTGATTCCGAGAGTGAAAACCAAAATCGCTCTCGAAACGACAGCCGGGCAGGGCTCGTGTCTCGGCGACAAGTTCGAGCACATCGGCGCCATCATCGAGAACGTGCGTGAACCGGAGCGGCTTTGTGTTTGTCTCGATACCGCCCACGTTTTCGAGGCCGGCTACGACATCGGCAACGAAGCGGGCACAAAGAAAATGTTTCGCGAATTTGATCGCGTGATCGGTTTAGGCCGCCTCGCCGCCCTGCACCTGAACGATTCCAAGACCGAGCGCGGCTCGCGGGTCGATCGGCATGAGCACATCGGCAAAGGGAAGATCGGTCTCGATGCCTTCCGCGTCATCATGCGCGATCGCCGGTTTCGAAAAATCCCAAAAGTGCTCGAGACGCCGAAGGGCAAAGAGCTGGCGGAGGATGTCGTGAACATGAAGACGCTGCGGGGTTTTCTGTAATTCTACTCGTGCTCGTGCTCGTAATCGAAGTTCACTTTCCTGAATCGATCACGAGCAGGAGCACGATTACGATTACGAAAGAAACCTAATCCGTCGCCTTCACCCGCTCGATATGCGCACCGAGCTCGCTCAGTTTTTCGTCGAGATGTTCGTAGCCGCGATCGATGTGATAAACGCGACTCACCTCCGTTCGCCCCTCCGCTTTCAGCCCGGCCAAAACCAGGGCGGCGGACGCACGCAAATCGCTCGCCATAACCGGCGCGCCGAACAGGCGCTCCACGCCCTGGATGATCGCACTCGCTCCTTCAAGCTGCATGTGCGCTCCCATCCGTTTTAGCTCCGCGATGTGCATGTAGCGCTGCGGGAAAATGTTTTCCGTGATCACGCTGATTCCTTCCGTCGTCGAGAGGAGCGCGCACATCTGCGCCTGCATGTCGGTCGGGAACCCCGGATAGGGCTCGGTCGCCAGCTCGATCGGTTTCGCCGTGCCGTTCGGAGAGACGGTGATCGAGTTTTCTGCCCATTGGATCTGGTACCCGCAGGCCGTCAACGCATCCGTCACCGCAGTCAGGTGATCGCGGTTTACGCGCTTGATGGTCACGCCGTTGCCGCAGATCGCTCCCGCCACGAGAAATGTGCCCGCCTCGATCCGATCCGGAATGATGTCGTGCTCGGCGCCGTGCAGTTCCTTCACCCCTTCGATGATGAGACGCCGCGTCCCGGCCCCTTCGATCTTCGCGCCCATTTTGTTGAGGAAATTCGCCAGGTCCACGACCTCGGGTTCTGTCGCCGCGCCCTCGATCACGGTGATACCTTCGGCCAGCGTGGCCGCCATCATCACGTTGTCGGTCCCCAAAACCGTGGGACCGAATTTGCCGGTGAGATTGACCACTGCGCCGGTCAATTTTGGCGCGAACACTTTGACGTTGCCGCCCTCCACCCGCACGGCGGCCCCGAGCGCTTCGAATCCTTTCAGGTGTAAATCAATGGGCCGATCTCCAATGACGCAGCCGCCCGGGAGAGAGACCGTCGCTTCCTTGCATCGCCCCAGGAGCGGACCAATCACGCAGACCGATGCGCGCATTTTCCGCACGACATCGTAGGGCGCAACCGATTCCACTGTCTCCGCCGTAACCGTCACCGTTCCGCTGGCCCGTTCCACCTGCGCGCCGAGGTGCGTCAGAATTTGGAGCATGTAATGCAGGTCGCTCAGGTCCGGCACGCGATGCAGGATGCAGGGCTCGCGGGTCAGGAGGGTGGCGGCCACGATCGGCAGCGCGGAATTTTTCGAGCCACTGATCTTGATCGAGCCCGAAAGCGGACGACCGCCGTGAATCAGAATCTTATCCATACCTGCCAAAGAGGAATCGTGTCACACCGCCATAATCGCGCATTTGCTCGATGTCGTGATAATTTTTCTCGGCCATAACTCTGGCGAGGCCTTCTGCCTGGCCAAGGCCCATCTCGAGCGCCAGCAAACCACCTTTGTTCAGATGAGCACGCGCCCCGTCAATTAACTTGCAGATCACTTCCGTGCCGCCGTCGCCGCCAAAAAGGGCAACTTCGGGATCGTGCAGCACTTCGCGGGAAAGCGTCGAGCGATCCGTGCTCGCGACATAAGGCAGGTTAGCAACGATCAGGTCATATACGTGAGTCACGTATAGCAACAGGTCTCCGCCCAAAAACTCTACACGGTTCGTCAGGCCGAGCCGGTCGGCATTTTCCCGCGCCAGGGCGAGGGCGTCCGCGGAAATATCCGTTACCGTCACTTTTGCTTCGGGAAATTTGGCAGCCAGACTCAGTCCAATCACCCCGCTGCCAGTTCCGACATCCAGAATTTTCGACTCGCGATTCTCGATTCTCGAATGGAGCAGCTCCACGAGTTGCTCTGTTTCCGGACGGGGGACCAGCGCGCGTTTGTCGCAAAGAAAAACCTGGCCGGCAAACTCGACGGTTCCGAGCAAATGCTGGAGCGGCTCTCCCTGCCCGCGGCGCCTGACCAGCTCACGCAGGGGCGCCAATTCCGCCTCAGCCAGTGGACGTTCGAACTCCAGATAGAGCTCGAGCCGTTTCCGCCCCAGGACATGCGCGAGTAAATGCTCCGCGTTCAGCCGCGGACTCTCGATCCCGCGCTTACTAAAATAAGCGGTCGTCGATTGGACTATTTCGAGGACGGTCATGGAGCTGGTTCCGGGGGCGCGGACAATGTGGCAGTCGAGGGACCCTGGGCAAGAAATGCCTTTGTATGTTTGAATGACAATGAGGAGAAACGACTATATGTGTCCTCCGCGTAAAATGAGATCCCTCCTCCTTTTCCTCTCTGCACTGCTGGGGCTCTCGACCGTCGCGGCTTCCGCCGACTTCACCGTCATCAATGCAAACGACCAGGGACCGGGATCACTCTATCAGGCGATCACGGACGCGAACGTCAACGCCGGCCAGGATCGCATCGTCTTCAACATTCCAGGCGCCGGCGTCCACGTCATCGACGTCAGCAATCGTCCGCTCCCGGAAGTAACGGAACCACTGATTATCGACGGGTATACCCAGCCCGGTGCACGCGCGAACACGCTCGCGGTAGGCGACGATGCCGTCATCCTCATTCAGATCGATAACACGCAGCACAACATTTCGGTATCGACCGGGCTGTTGATTAGCGCGGGCACGTCGATCGTTCGCGGCCTTTCCGTTACCGGATTCTATTCCTCCGGAATCAGGCTCGCCGGAAATGGTGGCGCGAACATCGTCGAAGGAAACTTTATCGGCCTGGCCCCGGACGGAATTACCGCGATGCCCAACAACATCGGCATCGACTTGAGCACCTCAGGAGACCGGGTGGGCGGGACCACTCCCGCGGAGCGCAACGTCGTCGCCGGACAAAACTCCTACCTCGGAATTTGGATTCAACGGCAGCCGAATATCGTCTCGGGCAATTATGTCGGCACGAACGCGCCGGGGACATATGCCCTACCGCATCACGCGGGGATTCAAGCGGAGGGGTCGCTCACCGGGGGGGTCGTTATCGGCGGCCCTGAGCCCGGCGCCGGAAACCTCATTGCGGGAGCGTTCGCCGGAATCCAGCTCGGCTACGTTGCCTCCGTCTTTGGGCACATCGTTGAATCGCCCGCCAGCGGAGTTGAGATCACGGGTAATTTGATTGGGGTGACGAGCGATGGGAGAACGCCTTTCCGCACCAATCCTGATGGCATTTATATCCTGGCCGGTTCGAATAACTCGATCAGTGGGAATGTTATCGCATTTAATGGCGGAGCGGGCGTCCTGGTTTCCCCGTTGAATGCCTTCAACAACAAAATCCTTTCAAACTCGATCTACGGGTGGGGTCCCGGCATTGAACTTGGCGCCGACGGGACGCATCCCAACGATCCGTTGGACGCCGATGAAGGACCGAATCACCGGCAAAATTTTCCGATCATCATCACAACCTTTTCCTCAGGGTCTACGACGGCGATTTTTGGATCTCTGAATTCATCGCCGAACACTCAGTTCACAATTCAACTCTTCTCGGACGGAGGCGATTACTCGCAGCCCAGCCAAACCCTTCTGCAAACTACGACCGTCCTCACTGACAATAATGGCGACGCATTGTTCTCCGTCGGAGTTCCAGTTGAATCGGTGACCGGACCCATCAATGCCACTGCCACTGATCCGGCTGGCAACACCTCGGAATTTTTCCTGCGCCCGTCCCACCTGCGCAATCTCTCCACGCGGGCCCAGGTGCAAACGGGAGACGCCGTCCTGATCGGCGGATTCATTCCAGCGGGTTCGTCCAACGCCGGATCGGAGATAATCGTCCGCGCCCTGGGCCCCTCTCTTTCGAGTGGAGGTACTGCCCTGGCTGGTCGGCTGGAAGATCCGACCCTGGAAATTTATGTGGGCGGGCGGCTAATCGCCTCCAACGACAACTGGCAGGATGACCCCGCCGTCGGCACGGAACTCCAAAACCGCGGACTTGCTCCTGCTAACGCCTTGGACGCGGCGGCCGTGATTTATCCCGGGGCCGGTGGTCAATACACCGCCATTGTCCGAGGCAAGAACAACTCCAGTGGAATCGCATTGGTCGAGTTCTACGATGTCACCGGAACAAACCTGCGTCCGGTTAACTTGAGCACGCGCGGGCTCGTCCAAGGCGGCGACAGTGTGATGATCGGCGGCTCTATTTTGGCGGATGGCTATGGCGACACCCACGTTGTCTTTCGAGCCATCGGGCCCTCTCTCGTCAGCGCCGGCATCACAAATCCGTTGCTCGATCCCCTCCTCGAGTTATACGACGCGAACGGCTTCCTCATCAACGCGAATGACGATTGGCAACAATCTCAGGAAGCGGAAATCAACCGGACCGGTTTGGCTCCGCCAGATTCCACCGAATCAGCCATCTTTGCTTCCCTGCCACCGGGAGCCTACACGGCTATTGTTCGCGGCAAAGGGACCGCGACCGGAGTCGCCCTGATCGAATTATATCAGGTGCCGTGAATCGATTTCAAATTCAGGTCGTGACTGCCGAGTCGGCCAGGCGCTCCTGAAGATCGGCGGTTTGGAGCGATTTGATCATCTCATCCAGATCGCCTTCCATGAACCGGTCGAGATTGTAGAGAGTCAATCCGATGCGGTGATCGGTGACCCGATTCTGCGCATAATTGTAGGTGCGAATCTTCTCCTCGCGCCCCCCGGAGCCAATCTGATTCTTTCGGTGCGCGGAATACTTTGCTTCCTCTTCGCGCCGTTTGTCCTCGAGCAATCGGGCCCGCATGATCTTGAGTGCCTTTTCCTTGTTCTTCTGCTGGCTGCGGCCATCCTGGCAACGAACGATCCGGCCCGTCGGAATATGCAATACCTGCACGGCCGAATCAGTCGTATTCACACCCTGGCCGCCCGGACCTCCCGCGCGGCAAACTTCGATCCGGAGATCCTCCGGCTTCAATTCAATATCCACTTCCTCGGCCTCGGGAAGAACAGCGACCGTGGCGGTTGAAGTGTGAATGCGTCCCTGCGCTTCGGTCGCGGGCACTCGCTGGACGCGATGGACTCCGCTTTCGAACCGAAGCGTCTTGAAAACATTTTCGCCGGACACCCGAAAGATCGATTCCTTCAAGCCGCCGAGCTCCGATGGACTGGACTCGAGGTCCTCGACCTTCAGCCCGGCGGATTCGGCGTAACGGTTGTACATCCGGTAAAGATCGGCAGCGAAAATGGCGGCTTCGCTTCCACCCGTGCCGGCGCGGATTTCTACGATTGCGTCGCGATTTTCATCTTCGTCCGGAGGCAGAAGTGCGATTTGGAATTCTCGCTCGAGATCCTCGACGCGTTTCCCCAATTCGGGGATCTCATCTTCCGCCATGGCGGCGATTTCGACGTCGTTCGACGCGGCCAGCTCGCGGTTCTGGTCCAGTTGCTCGCGGGCGATTTCGAGGTCGTTCCAGAGCGCGAGCAATTGCTTCACGCTGGAATGTTCCCGCATGATATCGCTGGCGCGTTTCCGGTTCTCGAAAAGCGCGGGATCGGCAATCTCGCGTTCGAGCTGTTCGAAACGCTCTCGCTTGCGTTCGACTAACGAATTAAAGTCCATGGGTCTCCTGGAGCCGCGATCGCGGATCGCGGACGGACCGGGATCGACGATCCCGGCGACAAAAAATCAGCTAAGCTTTTCGGGGCGCGCTGGCCCGAGTGGCCTTGGTTCCGCCGTAACGGCGCGCGAATTTCTCGACGCGTCCGGCGGTATCGACGAACTTCTGTTCCCCGGTGAAAAACGGATGGCAGGCGGCGCAAATGCCGATTTTAATGTCCCGCTTGGTCGAGCGGGTGTGATAGACAGCTCCGCAGGCGCAGATGATGTCGGTCTCGAAATACTCTGGATGAATGTCCGCTTTCATGTTTGGAAACGAGTGGCGAACTTAGGCGCGCTCCTGGTCGCGCGCAAGGGATGAAATCGAACGACGCCTTCCTGGCCGCCTGGGAGAAAACCCTCGCCCGGAAGGGAGATGCGCCGGCCATTTTCGACACCAGCGGCCAGGTCTCGCGCACGTTCCGCGACATCGACGAGAAAGCGCGGTCTTTCGAAACGGAAATCGGCGCGGTCGCCGGCCAGGTCCACCCGATCGACCTTGGAAACCACCCGGATTGGCCTTCGATTCTCCTCGCCTGCCTGCGGCTGCGACGCATCGCTTTGCCGCTCGAGAAATCTATCACGGCCGAGCAACGCGCCGCCGCTCTCCGGATGTGCGAAGGCGAATGGGGCGAAGACCGGCCGGCGCTATTGAAACTGACTTCGGGGACAACGGCGGCGCCGCGCGCGATTCGTTTCCGGAGCGAACAGCTCCTCGCGGATTGCAGCCAGATTTGCCACACCATGGGCCTTACGGAAGACGATTTGAATTTCGCTGTCATCCCGCTTTCGCATTCCTACGGCTTCAGCAATTTGGTCACCCCGCTCCTTGTTTTCGGCGTTCCAATCGTCCTCAGCCGGGATCGCCTGCCCCGGGCGGTGCTCGACGATCTCGCCCGGACCGGCGCAACCGTTTTCCCCGGCATGCCGATCTTTTACCAGGCGTTTTGTGAGCTGGAAGAAGCGCCGCCTCTTCCAAAACTGCGGCTTTGCATTTCGGCTGGAGCACCGTTGCCGTTGGAGATCGCGCACAAGTTTCGCGAAAAATTCCGGCATTCGATCCGTTCCTTCTACGGATCGTCGGAATGTGGCGGCATTTGTTACGACCGCGAGGCGAACTTGCTCGAAGCCGGTTTTGTCGGACCGCCGTTGCAAGGCGTCCAAATAGATATGATCGAACCGGGATCCCCGGCCAGCCGGATCCGGGTTCGGAGCGCTGCAGCCGGCGATGGCTATTTTCCGGACCCGGACCCGGAAAAACTTGGCCGTGGCCATTTCGTTCCGGACGATCTCCTGAGCCGGAGCGAGTCAGGCTTTCGGATCGTCGGGCGCCTTTCCGATGTGATCAACGTCGCCGGGAAAAAGGTAAACCCCGCGGAGGTGGAAGCGGAGCTATTACGCTTCTCCGGTGTCCGGGCCGCGGTGGTCTTTGGCCGCGGGTCAACCTTGCGGAACGAGGAGGTCGCGGCCTGCGTGGTGGCGAGCGCGGATGTCCGGGAAACAGATTTGCTCGATTTTTGCCGTGGCCGGCTGAGCGGATGGCAGGTGCCGAAACGGATCTTTTTCGTCGAGGAGATTCCGGTAAACGAGCGGGGCAAGGTCAGCCGGCGCGAGCTGGCGCAGCGATTTAACGCTTAGCGGATTTGGAAAAGAGAGACGCGCAATTGCCAGTTGGGCTGCGATTTAGAAGGTAAATAAGGTAAACATCATGCGAACAATTCTACTCTCTTTCATCACGGCAATCGTCCTTCTGGGCGCATTGAGCAGTTGCTCAACCACGGTCAAGACCGACACCGGACACGGCGTCACCGCCGGGGTTCATTAGGCTTGGGCCGGCCCTGCTCTGGACCCGGCGGGCCCTCACGCCGGACGATCGGTCGCAGGACAATCACCTAACGGCCTGAGCGCAGGCCGTCTCCAGCACGCGCGTGGAAGAAAAACTGCTTTCCATTTTGTCGGAAGCAGGCATCTCTAATTAGGGGCGGCACCGAGTCCAGATCGGCGTTGGCCCCAGTCCAATTTCCCATCGTGAACGAAACGACGCCGACCCATTCCTCAACTTCCGCTGAACCAGGCGGGCGCATCCTCATCCTCGAGCCCGACCTCGAACTCGGGGAGAAAATTCGCGCCGCGCTCCAGGAAGCCGCTCCTTCCGCCCAAGTCGATTTCGCGCCGACTTTGGAACAGGCCCAGGGCGTCATCCTGCAGGCCAAGCCCGATCTCTTCGTGCTCGACGCCGATGCCGTTCCCGATCTCGGCCAGGAATTCCTCTATGACCTGCGGACGAGCCATCCCAACGCCCGCGCGATTGTGCTTACCGGGACCCATTTCGCCACCCATCGCGAACAGGCCGCCGGACTCGGAGCAATCCATTTTCTGGAAAAACCGTTTCCCCACGGCGACTTCGTTCTTCTCGTTCAGGCGCTCCTTTCGCCTTCGAGCACGGCGGAGAGTGAAAAATTTCAAGGCACACTGAGCGATCTTCACCTGGCCGATATCATTCAGCTCAAATGCATGAGCGGTTCCTCGGCCGCCCTCCAATTCACCGGGCCGCAGGGCGAAAAAGCGCGGGTTTATTTCGAGAGCGGCCAGGTGCGCCACGCCACCGCCCCGGGCAAGGAAGGAATCGCCGCCTTCAATGAAATCGTGAACTGGAAGGGTGGCCAGATTTCCGAAGTCTCCGGCTCGGGCCCAAGCCCGCGCACGATCGATCTCGACTGGCAAATTCTCCTGATGGAAGCCGTCCGAAAAATGGATGAAACCCGCGAAAACGAATCGACCGCCACCTCAGCCCCCGGTCCCCGAGGCCGAAAAGTGCTGGTCATCGACGACAGCCTGATGCTGCTCAGTTTCGTGAAGGAAATTCTGTCGGAAGCGAACTATCAGGTCACGACGGCGGCCACGGCGGAAGAAGGGCTCACCTCGGCCGCGAACGATGCCCCCGATCTTATTCTGCTCGATTATGTTTTGCCCGACATGAAAGGGGACGAAGTGTGCGACCGTCTCGCGCAGAATCCGGTGACCGCAAAACTGCCGATCGTTTACATGTCGGGTTTTGGCACGGACCTCCAGCCGGAGCAAATTAAGAGCGCCAATGTTATAGGATCGTTGAACAAACCATTCACATCTGATCTGTTAATTAAAACGGTGGAGAATTACATGCCCAAGGAGACCAGCGAGCCCGCGGAGCCGGAGATGAAGCCAGCCGCGGAAGAACAATCTCCCCCTTTCGCGGAGCCAGCCCCGATTTGGGACCAGCCGGCTGCGACCGCAAAAGAAGAGCCGGCCTGGACTGAGCCTGTTTGGCCGCAGCCGGAACTCCAACCGGAGCCACAACCAGCGCCCGTCGACTCGAACGAACCGGCCTGGCCGCAGGCCAGTGAAACTATTGCGCCTGCTTCAACTGAAGCCATTGCGCCTACGTCAATTGAAGCAGCTGAAACAGCCGGAATCGCCTCGGCCGCCGGAGCGACCAGCGATGCATGGTGGAGCGCGCCCGTCTCATCCTCATCCACCTTTCCCGCAGCGCAGCCTGCCTCCGACCTCGGCGGTTCCGAGTTTGGGGTCACGTCAGCCGTGGCGGCGCCCGAGACCGAAGAACCGCTCCCGGTAAACGGCGCCTTCTTTTCCGGCGACACCAGCTTTTTTTCGCTGAACGGCGCACTTCATACGATCGGGAAAGAGAAGCTCACCGGGACCCTTCGTTCTTTCTGGAACAAAGAGACCGTCGATCTGCTCGCGAAAGAGGGCGAGATCATCCTGGTTACGACGCGCGATCCGAGCCTCTATTGCCCGGAAGCGCCAATCACCCTCGTCAACGTGGACGCGGAACAGACGGAGCAGGGCCGCGCCGAACAGAGGGAAACCGGATGCCCGCTCTTTCTTACTTTGGCCCGCCAGGGACAGATCCTGCGCGAGCCGGCAGTGCAATTGGTCCAGCATTATGGACAGAAACTTTTCGCCCAGCTTTGGACGGCGAAAAAAGTGCGTTTCGTTTTCGAACAAAGCGACGCGCTGCCAGAATATTGCAACGATGTGCCGGGCGAACCCGATATTGATCACTGGATGCTCACCACCTTGCGCTGCATCCAATTCCAGGAGCTCGGATCCACCCCGGAGATCGAGTCAGGCTCCATCCCGGCTTACACCCGCGACGGCTACGACCGGGTCCAAAAGCTCCGGCTCACCGTCGCCGAAGCGCAGTTCGCTTCGCAATTCAACGGCGTCCGCTCTGTCGCCCAGATCGCAAAAAATCTTCGGCTCGACTTCAAATTTGCGCGGCTCACTCTCTTTCGATTCCTCGCCCTCGAGATCGTTGAATGCTGGCCACCGGTAGTCGCGGACGGCAAACAAGAGAAGCGCGGCTTTTTCCAAAAGCTCGGCTTTGGCGACTAGCGCGCGACGAGTGAGCGATGCAGGCGAAACCGGAATCTTCGACGCCGGAAGAGCCGTCAAATATTGTCGCGTTGCCCGGCGCGTCTGAGAAC
>JBAPMH010000558.1:0-12948 GCA_049278515.1 Chthoniobacterales bacterium | reverse complement strand
CTCAAGATGAGTCCGAGCGCGAGGGCTCCCGAGACGATCCGGACCAGCGTAAAGGTAGCGGCATCAATGGTTGTTTGCTTGAGCGCCAGGCGGCAAAGAAGCGAGTTCCCGGCAAAGGCCGTCATCGCCATCAGCGTCAGGCAGACGATTCGCGTCGAGGTCATGATCGAGTTCCGGCCGTCGAGTCGGACGGCCTGGGAGCAAAAGTAACAACCTTGTTACCTTTTCTCCTTTCCCCTCGCCAGACCATTTCCCTAAGTCCTAACGATACAATTGTTGTCATCATCACCACCAACGAGCCCATGGAGGAAATGTTATGTTTACCCAGTTCGGAATTCAGCAAGTCCGCGCCTGGATCGCCCGGCGCAACGGCATCTTAACCAATCGCAGCCGCGCAAAAGCACCTTTAATTCTGGCCCTGGTGCTCGCGCTGTTCGGCGGCGCCGGGCTCGCGCAAGCCGCGGACGGAGACCTGGATCCGACGTTTGGCAATGGCGGCAAGGTGCTGACCGATTTTAACAGCAGCAACGACTGGTTGAGCCGCATTGCCGCCCAGCCGGACGGCAAAATCGTCGCCATTGGCGATACTCACCCCAGCCACAGGGGTGCGCTCGCCCGCTACAACCCGGATGGCACGCTCGACCAAACGTTTGGCAATGGCGGCAAAGTGATAACCGTGGCCAGTGTCCGGGAAAGCGCGGCTGGACTGCTCATTTTGCCGGATGGCAAAATCATGATCGGCGGAAGTTTTGGCGAGTTTGACACTTCTTTTCTCCTGTTGCGTTTTAACTCGAACGGTTCGGTCGATTCCACCTTTGGCAACGGGGGAATGGTGACAACCAATCTCGGCACCGATAACGACCGGGTCTACGCCCTCGCGCTTCAGTCTGACGGCAAAATCGTGGCCGCTGGAAAAAAGGGAATCCAGTTCAATCCGACGGAGCAGAGAAAAGGCAATGCGGCCCTGGCGCGCTACAATCCGGACGGCTCACTTGACCCAACCTTTGGCAGCGGCGGCATAGTAATTAATGATTTTGGGCAGGGCTTGGAGAGTTACGCCATTGAGGTCGTAATCCAGCCGGATGGCAGGATCGTAATCGCCGGCGAGTCCGCCTATGCATTCCTGGTGGCCCGTTATAACTCTAACGGAACGCTCGATCCGACATTCGGCAACGGCGGCTTCACGGAGGTCAATTTTGGCAATCTCAGCTGGGACCATGGCAGGGATGTTCTCCTTCAGGCCGACGGCAAGATCATCGTGGTAGGGATTTCCGAGATTAACAGCCCCTACGATAGTTTCGCCGTCGCGCGCTTCAATCCGGACGGTTCGTTGGATCAGAGCTTTGGCAACGGTGGCAAGTTCGTCATGGTCGACCAGGGAGATCTCGAAGCGGGCGTTCTTCAGAGCGACGGCAAGCTGATCGCGCTTGGAACTTCCGGCGACGACTTTGAATTACTGCGCTTGAACCTAGACGGCTCCCTCGATTCGACGTTCGGAATCGGGGGCATCGTCACAACAACGTTCGGCGGGAGCGCAGCCGACCCCAGCGACCTTATTTTGCAAGCGGACGGCAAGCTCGTCGCCGGCGGCCTTTCTTCTACCGATAATTACTTTCAGAATACCGATTTCGCCCTGGCGCGTTATCTGGACGGGGCAAATCCCACGCCGACGCCAGCTCCGACGCCCAAAAAAGGGCGGAGATGACTCGATCAGGCAGGCAGGCCAGGCGCCGCCCAGCCAACCAATTGAGAATCCCTCGCGGCTGGATTGCCGAGTTGCCAAATCGTTGAGCGGTTAATTCGGTGACTGTCCCACACGCACTTGGGACCGTTGCTTCGAATCAAGACTACCGGGACCACCCCGGGCAAAAGGGGAAACAAGGGTTATGATATCACGGCGTCACATTTCGAATCTTCTCGCCGCCATGATCTTTGGCGCCAGTTTGTCTGCCTCCGCGCAGCCCACAGCAACCCCAACCGCGACGCCCACGGCTACCCCCGCGCCCACTGCTACGCCTTCCGCTACTCCGGCGCCCACTCCCAATCCCACCTTCAGCCAAATCATTCTCTTCGGTGACAGCCTCTCCGATACCGGGAACATGCGGGACGAAGTGAATTCGATGACCGGCGGCGTGGTCGATTATCCCAGCGGCTCGTTTAATTTCAGCGACGGCCGGTTTACCAATAGCAGCGACACCGACCCGGGCTCGGGCACGTACGTCGGTGTCTGGCACGAACAGCTTGCCCGCACTTACCTGAACATGCCCGCGGCGACCTTCAGCGCCAGCGGCGGGTTCAACTACGCCTTTGGCGGGGCCAGAAGCACCGATGGCACTCATGAGGAACTCGCTGTCCACTCCGACATCTTCGGCGACGTCACCATCACCGTGAACGACCTGGGCAAACAGGTGGACGATTATCTCGGCGCGAACTCGATCGATCCGAACGCCCTCTACATTGTTTGGTGCGGCGGGAACGACCTCCGCACCGATGATAGCGAGGCCAATACGATCGCGACCGCCGCCCGAATTACGGCGCTGGTCCGTCGCCTGGCGAACGCGGGCGCACAATTCATCATGGTGCCCAACCTGCCGCCGGTCGGTAATATTCCAAGATACGCCCAGGACCCGGCGCGGATCGTAACGTTGAATTCGGATTCAGCTCTGTACCGGGGCGAGCTGGAGGCGGATCTCAACGCGCTGGTCGCCGATCTCGCAGCGCAGGGCATCACCCCCACGCTCTACCGGATCGATGTCTGGACGAATACCATCCGGATACTCACCTATCCTGCGAATTACGGATTCATCAACGTCAAGCAGCCTTCCCAGGGTAACTCGAATGTCGACCCCGACAATTACATTTACTGGGACGAGGTCCATCCCACCACGGCAGGTCACCACTGGCTCGCAAAAAGCGCCAACGACGCGATCACGCTTCCCTTTGTTCCCACCGGTAAAGCTGTCAATCTCTCCACCCGCGTTTTTGTCGGGACAGGCGAGCAGGTGGCCATCGCCGGGTTTATCATCGTGGGCGATGGCCCGAAGAAGGTCCTCATCCGTGGCATCGGCCCCAGCCTGGCCGCGCATGGGGTTCCGAATCCTCTGGCCGATCCCACTCTTAACTTGTTGGACGAGGCGGCAAACTCCCTGGGCACGAACGACAACTGGAGGAATTCGCCCCAGGCCACCGAGATCATGAACAGTGGCCTTCCTCCGGGCAACGATCACGAGTCCGCCATGCTCGTCACCCTCATGCCCGGGCAATACACTGCCGTCCTCGCCGGCAAGGACGCGACGGTCGGCAACGGTCTGGTCGAAGTTTACGATCTCGACCCTGGCGCCAGTTCCTCGCTCGGGAATGTGAGCACGCGCGGCTTTGTCGGCAACGGCGATAACGTCCTCATCGGAGGCCTCATCATCGGCAACGGCGACAACCCTATGGTGATGGTGCGCGCCCTTGGACCCAGTTTATCCCAAGCCGGAGTTGCCGAGCCCCTCCTCGATCCGACCCTCGATCTCTACGATGGAAACGGCGGGCTGATCGGCTCCAACGACCAGTGGAAAAATGGGCAGCCTGAGGCGGCCATCGCAACCCTGTTGTATCCTTTCGACGACCGCGAAGCAGCCGTCGCCGCTTTCCCGCCGCCCGGCAATTACACCGCCATCGTTCGGGGCAAGAACGACACCACCGGCATCGCGCTGGTCGAAGTCTACCGGGTCCAGTAGGATACCGGCATGAAAATCAAAACGATTGGGTTAAGTCTGGCGCTTTCTTTGGCCGGGGGCGCACTCTGTTTTGCCAGCCCCGCCCTGGGCACCTGGAAATTGAATGAGGCCAAATCGCTTTTCCAGCCGGGCATGGCCAAGAATTTTACCGTTGTTTATGCCGAGGCGCCCGGCGACATGGTGAAAATTACCGTCGATGGCGTCGACAAAAACGGGAAGCCAACCCACTCCGAGTGGACCGGAAAATTCGACGGCAAGGATTATCCCGTGACCGGCGATCCGAACTCGGATACGCGGATGTACAAGCAGATTAGTGCGACCCGGCTGGAGTTCCTCTCAAAGAAAGACGGAAAGGGTATCGTCGGAGGTGTCGTGGACATGGCCGAGGATGGCAAAACCCGCACTGTGACCACGAGCGGGACCGACCCCGACGGGAAAAGGTTCAAGAACATGGCGTTCTACGACAAGGTGGAAGAAAGTAAGAAGTAGGAATTAAGTCCTCCTTCGTACTTTCCCCTTCCGGCACAGAATTTGCACCCAGAATGCGTGGGAATCACCTCCCACTCATGCTCGACACCCAGGTTTCAACCACGCTCGATTTGTTCCCGGACGATCCCTTGAAATGGGATGGGTGGGAGAAATACAAAGCGGAGAATCCTTACGAACGGCTCTGCCTCAATCCGAAGGCCAGGCCAAATGAGGAGCAGATTCAGCAGCACTGCACTGCTCTCCTCCAGTGGTGGCAGAAAAAGCTTCGGCTCAAGAGCCAGCCGTCCAACCCGCTCACCCAGTTGCTCGGGCGCGGGATTGATGAGGCGCCAGCCCTCCTCGTTGAAGCCCGCATGCAGCTTCTCGACCAGGAGCAGCGGCGGCAGATCGATGACGAGCTCTCCGCCCGGACCCAGCAGGAAACCCTGGCCGATTTCTCCAAATACGTGGCGTTCTCCCTCGCCCGCCGCATCCTGACTGCGGAAGCCGAGGCCAATCTTTCAGAGTACGGGCAGCGTAACGGTTTGACCGAAGAGCAAACCCGGACCTGCATCGAAGAAGAGTTACGGCGCCACAAGGCGCAACGTGCCGCGCCGGCCGCGCCGGCCGTTCCGGAAACCAAACCGGCCGCCAGGACCAGCCCCGAAGCCGAAAAAGAATTTCTCCACATCCTTTCCCTGACCCATCTGAATCTCTCCGATGCCACTCCGCTGGTGCGGCAGATCTTTGCCACCATCGCTGAGAACCTGGGGATTCGCCTCGAGCGGGCCCAAGACCTTCTGGATGATTTCCTGGAAGAGAACGAGACAAGCTTTACCCCCGCACCCGCGCCTGTTCATGAGGTTCGCTGGGAAGCGCCAGCAGCCGCGCCTCAGAACAAGACCGTTCCGGCGCCGCCGCCGAAAACGCCACCTCCAGTTTCTCCCCCACAAATCCAGCCCGTCCTTTTCAAACCAACGCCATCCACTTCTCCGCCGGAATTCGTCAATCCGGTCGTCGGGACCATGGTGTTGATTCCCGAAGGCGAATTCATGATGGGAAGCGAAGAAGAAGACGCGGCGCCCAACGAGCAACCGATTACCCAGGTGATTCTGAGCGAGTTCTATATGTCCCGTTATCCGGTGACCAACGCTCAGTACGAGCAGTTCGATCCACGGCACCGGCAGAAGCGGATCAAGCAGGCCGGAGACGATCATCCGGTTGTGTATGTCACCAGCCTCGAGGCCGACAAGTATTGCCAATGGCTCGGATTGAGGGACGGGAAAAATTACCGGTTGCCGACTGAAGCGGAATGGGAATATGCCGCGCGCGGGACAGATGGCCGGAAATTTCCGTGGGGAGACCATGCCCGGCGCGGCGGGTCCGCGAACTTCGCGGATGCCAGCACTACGTTCCCCTGGCGCGACGCCCAAATTAACGACGGCTACGCGGAGACCTCGCCGGTGGGCGCGTTCCCGCTTGGGGCGAGCTTCTTCGGGCTCGAAGACATGGCGGGCAACGTTTGGGAATGGTGTCTGGATTTCTACCAGCCCCTGCCCGGCGCGTTGAAGCGGAATCCCCGCGTCCCTTCCGGCGGCACCCGCGTCTATCGCGGCGGAAGCTGGAAATCGCGGTTCTCGAGTCTGCGCACCACAACGCGCGGCTCGAACGCCCCGAACTACGCCTCAAACGACGTCGGCTTCCGCATCGTCTGCGAATGCCGCGCCCCCGGCGCTCTCCCCTGAAAACAGCAGCCGCCGACCTGCAGCCGGCCTGAAAACGGTGGCCGCTTCCTCTTTATCCTCCTGCTCATGCTCTTGATCATGATCCTAATCTTTCCTTCGAGCGCCGACGCCAGACAAGGATCAGGAGCAGGATCAAGATCAGGAGCATGAGGACATTCCTCGTTCCCAAACTCTGTTTGGGAATGCAGTTGTCTCCGCCGTAACCTAGCCGCCGAAGGTGGCGAGGCCGGGCTTTCAAACTCCGTTTCCTCCCGACCTCTGCAAAAACGTTCTTTCTTTTTTCCCGCGCGCGACTATTAGACAAACCCGGTGTTTTTCCGCCTGATGAGTCTCCATCCATGAGATGCCTTCCCTTCGCGCTGGTCGCATTCCTTGCTTGCCAGGTTTCCGCTCAGCTTCAGGCGCAGAACGGCATCATCGACCTGGGCACCCTGGAGAATTACGCTAACCAGGGAAAACCGGCCTATATCCAGAAGGACAACACTCCGGCCGGAAACCAAATCACAGATGCCGGGGCCACGTTAGGCCGAGTCCTCTTTTACGATAAACGGCTTTCCCACAACAACACCGTGAGTTGCAGCTCCTGCCACCAGCAGGCGCACGCCTTCAGCGACACCGCGGTCGCGAGCTTTGGCGTGGGAGGGCCCACCGCGCGCCATTCCACGCGCCTGCCGAATGCCCGGTTCGGCACCGAAACCCATTTCTTTTGGGACGAACGCGCCGTGACTCTCGAAGATCAGACCACCCATCCGATCAAAAGCGCCGTCGAGATGGGATTCAGCGGCACGAACGGCGATCCGCCATTCTCCAGTCTCATTTCGAGACTCGAGGCCATTCCGGAGTACCAGATACTTTTTAATTTCGCTTTCGGCTCTCCGGCCATCGACGAGACCAGAATCCAAAACGCCCTCGCCCAGTTTGTTCGCAGCATTCAATCCTTCGATTCCAAATACGACGCCGGGCGAGCCCAGGCGCCGGATGGTGCGCCCTTTCCCAACTTCACCGCCAGCGAAAACAATGGGAAACAGTTGTTCCTCAGGCCGGTCGCGCAGGGCGGGGCGGGCTGCGCCGGATGTCACCGGCCACCGGAGTTCGACATCGATCCGAACAGCCTCAATAATGGAAACATCCTCGTCATCGCCGGCGGCACCGACCTGACCAACACGCGCTCGCCTTCTCTCCGGAATCTGGCCGGCCCCACCGGGCAATTGAACGGAGCCTTCATGCACAACGCCGGCTTCACCAGCATCGCCCAGGTAATTAATCATTATGCCGCCATCCCGGGCGATAACCCGAATCTCGATCCCCGTTTGCGGCGCCCCGGCGGCCAGGTCCAGCAGTTGAACCTGACGCCGCAACAACGCCTCGATATCGAGGCCTTTCTTCTCACCCTTTCCGGCACCGCTGTTTATCTCGAGCCGAAATGGTCCAATCCATTCAGCGCGTCGGGCACCATCACCCTCATTAACATTCCGCCAGGCGTGGGCCCGACTCCAACCCCAACTCCGGCTCCGCCCGCTGCCCAAGCCCTTAATATTTCCACGCGCCTCGGGGCCGGCACCGGCGACAATGCCATGATCGGCGGATTCATTATTGCCGGGACCGCTCCTAAGACAGTCCTCATCCGCGGCCTCGGACCCACTTTGAGTAACTTCGGGCTCACTGGATTGCTCAACGATCCCGTTCTCGAGTTGCGCGGGGCAGACGGCAGCTTGCTCGTCCAGAACGACAACTGGAAAGATAGCCAGCAAAGCCAGATCGAAGGCACTCCCTACCGGCCCGGCGACGACCGTGAAGCAGCCATCATCGCTTCCCTGGCGCCCGGCGCTTACACCGCCCTGTTGACCGGCAAAAATCAGACTACCGGTCTCGGCCTGCTCGAGATCTACGACTTCGACCAGAGCGCCGGCACGCAATTGGCCAACCTGAGCACCCGCGGACTCGTGGGCGCGCAAAACAATGTCATGATTGGCGGATTCATCCTCGGCGGGAACCCGCCTCCGACCGGCAGCACCCGGATAGCCGTCCGCGGGCTGGGACCGTCGCTGGCTCAGTTCGGTCTGGGCAATCTGCTGGCCGATCCCACCCTCGAATTGAAGGACGCCAATGGCGCCACCCTGGTGGCAAACGATAACTGGACCGACGACCCGGCCGCCGCCTCGCTCCTGAGCGCAAATGGTCTTGCCCCGGCGAGCGCAACCGAATCGGCCATCTTCACGACGCTTGCGCCCGGGCAATTTACCGCAATCCTCGCCGGAAAAAACGGCGGGACCGGCCTCGGGATCGTCGAAGTGTATAACCTCCGGTAACGGGTTCCTGTAACCGCGTCGTTAGGTCGACGCCCGTCTGTCTCCCCAACCAGGGTGACGTAGACCTTCTCTCAGCTCTACGCCGCAAAGTAACAACTGCGTTACTTTTCCACTCCACCCAGAGGCTTGGGTTAGTCACGAACTTATAGGTACGAAGCACACCTCCAGGTGCCGCTCCGAGACTAAGCCTAACGACTAATTAAACCTGAAACAAACCTATGAAAATCCAAAACAACGCTGTCGCCGATCGCTCGTTTTCGAGCATAGAATTACTTCCATTTTCCAAGCGCGCCTCCGCGCCTCCGCCGACCCTGCCCCGGCGAAGTTTCCTTCGTCGTCTCGGACTCGGGGCCGCTTTGCTGGCGCCCGGCGCGGGCTTGCTCAGCAGGCCATCAATCGCCAGGGCCCAATCCGGCGGGCAACTCACCACGGGAGACGTCGCGATCCTGCGGTTTCTCGCGGCGGCTGAAATCATCGAGACCGATCTCTGGCAACAATACGCGGAGCTCGGCGGACAGGACTCCAAGGAATCCGGTTATCGAGCCGCCCTTGAAATCCTCGATGAGGACCAGCCCCAATATATCTCCGACAACACCGACGACGAGATGAGTCACGTTGATTTCCTCAATGCTTTCCTCAGCGCGGCCGGCGCCTCTCCGGTGAACCTCGATCAGTTCCGCACCTTGCCGAGCAGTCAGGCCAGCGGGGCACAACAAATCGGACGTCTGACCAACCTGATGGAGCTAACGGTCGACACCAGTTGGTTTAGGCGTTACCGCAGCACCACCAATCCCGACCTGGGAGCGACGTTCCAACACGCGGTCCCGAGCCTGGCTACCGGCCTGCATGCCGCAATTCCAAGAAACGATGCCGAGCAGGGCGACCCTGACAACCCCAGCGACCACATCAAAGCCATCGCGTTTACGGGAGGATTCCATTTTGCCTTCATCGAGCAAGGCGGCACCAGCCTGTATGCGGCCATGGCCCGCAAGGTAACTAACCTGACCGCGCTGGAAGTGGTTCTCGGCATTGGTGGCGCGGAAGTCATGCATTTCCAGACCTGGCAGGACAAGGCAGGCAATGTTACCCCGCTGACCGACCACGACCCGATCAATAATTCCGATGTAACCTTCGAGGACCTTCACAAAGGCCAGCCGGAAGATATGCAAGCTAACCTGATCATGCCGGAGCCCTGCCAGTTCATTGATCCAAGCCTGCCAACTTGTTCCGTCATCCGTCCCATCGGCCCCCAGCAAGTGAGTGCCAGCGGCGCCATTGCCGCATTAACGGCCGACGGGCTCTTCCGGGGACAAACGGCGCAGTTCTTCAAAGCGCTTCAACTCCTGGCTGAGCAAGCTGACGCCGCCAGCCGGTCTATTTGATTAATAATACGCCGGAGCCGCGTCGCCCTACCGACGCGGCTAGGCCGGGCCTCGTCATTCGTCATTCATCATTCTTCCCTGCCCACCCACCTTTTTCGACCGCCAGAAACGATTCAAAATGAGGGGACCAAACCAATCAGACTTATGACCATGAAAACGTTCATCGCTATTTTACTCGGCTGCTCTCTTGCGCTTTCCAACGGCACCGCAGCGAAGGAAGCCGCCAATAAAAAACCCGCCAGCAAGCCTGCGCCCAAACAAAAGGCCGCGCACGTCAAGGCCGCCCCGCACACCGCGCCGAATTCGCACGTCAAAGCGGCCCAGCGCATTGCGCCGAGCTCGCACGCGAAGGTGAATCGTCCGCCGGCCTCGGCAAATCTCACCAAATCCAAGACAAACCAGAGTCATGTCTCCAAGGAGCAGGTTCGCAAAGGACCTAACGCTCCGGCGAACGAATTGCCCGCCGTAACCAACCAAAACAACAGGAAGATCGCCAAGGTCCCAAACAAGGAATCAATCGAGAGAATCCGGGCTCAACATCGGAATTTCAAAGCGAAGCCCAACCCGGCGATCGCCAGCGCCCAGTTCAACCAGAATTACCAGATCGCCGGCGCCCAGAACTGGAGCGGTCCGCAATATCAGGTCTTCGCCTCCTATCGCCCGCAGTGGCACGACCGGGGCTGGTGGCAATCGCGTTACAGCTCCAACCTTCTCCTGATTGGCGGCGGCTGGTATTTCTGGGACTCGGGTTATTGGTATCCAGCCTGGGGATACGACGAAGCGGCCGCCTACTATCCGTATGACGGGCCGATCTACGTGGGCGATAACCGGACGCCGTTCGACCAGGTCGTGGCCGATGTTCAGGCCACCTTACAGGAGCAAGGCTATTACAAAGGCGATGTCGACGGCCTGATGGGGCCGCTCACCCGCCAGGCCCTCACCGATTTCCAGCGCGATAACGGCCTCGTCACCACCGCCGCGCTCGATCAACCGACGTTGTCTTCGCTAGGCCTGGGCTAGCGAAGACAAAGGAAGAAGTAAGAATTAAGAATTAAGAAAGTGAAATCACTCCTTCGACCGCTTGATAATCGTTACGAAAATTGCGGTCAGCTCAGTGATCTCCTGGCGTAACGCCGCGAGTTTGGTCGCCGTCACAATGCCCGAATCGACGAGCAACTCGAGCCAGTAAGCCGTCTCCTCGATTTCCCGCAGGCAATCTCCGCACTTGGAAATAAACTCCGCCTTGCTTCTGCCTCGATATGCCTCTCGATAGTTCGCTCCGATCGACGTTCCCGAACGTAACACCTGTTTGCCCAAGACTTGCGCTTCAGGTGTCTTCCGCAGTGTCACGAACATCCGAATTGTCCGCAGCCCAAAATTTTTCGTGCGCTCTCTCAGGTCCTTCCGGGGGTTCATCCCTTGGATTTTAACTGGCGCTTCCAAATCGTGAAAGTCTTCGTATGTTTTTGGCCCCCCTTCTTAATTCTTAATTTTTAATTCTTACTTTATGAAATCTCGCCTCCTCGAGCTCGTCGGCCTCATTCTCATCGGTGACGGCCTCATGGGCCTGCTCCGTCCCCGGCGCCATTCCCTTCTCTGGCACATCGGCCCGCAGCTCGCGAAAGCCGTCACCGAAGAACTGGCCGACCATCCCAACACCGCCCGCTCCATTTACGCCGCCGAATTAGCCCTTGGAATCGCCGTCGCTTCTATCGCTCTCGCCGACGGCGACGACTTGTAGCTGTCTTCGGTTGGCGGACGGGCGCCCCGCCTCTCGATCCCGCCATCGCAAATCCCCGTAAAGGGGCGTGGCCCCCACGGGGCTTTACGCCCGACAATCGAAATCCCGATACTCCCTCTTCCCCAATCGAAAATCGAAATTCGACAATCGAAAATCCCAAAATGTCTCGTCTCGTCGTTAAGTCCAACAACACCGTCTTCATCTGCCTTCTCATCCTCGTCCTCTTTTTCGGCGTTTTGTCCCTCGGCAACCTCTTGCAATTGCGCCACGGCTTCCGGCTCGCACCCCTGATCTGGGCGTTCCTTCCCATCGCCCTTTTCGCTCCCATTCTCTGGCTCGTCCGGCGCGGTCATTCGCGTTCCGTGAAACTATTCACCGAAGACGGGCTTACCCGGAACGACGGCTACCGGTTTTCCTGGTCCGAGCTCGAGTCGGTCATCGAACAGATTCACCGGTCCAACAATCGTCCGGCCGATGTTCTCTGGCGCGTCGAGATCCATTTCAAGAGTGGTGACTGCGCCTGGCTCATCCCGAATAAAATCTCAAACCGTGCCGAAGTCCTCGCCTACATCGCCGCCCCTCCCCTGCGAACACAAAACCGTCCGGGTTTGAAGACCAGTGACGTGTGACGAGATTTCAAGCGGGGCTTCGTAATCGCCACTCGCTCCGCATCCCCCCTCGCACTTCCCTACTGGTCACACGTTCGCCACCGGACGAACCCGCCGTGTCCGCCGCTGGACGGACTCGCCGTGGCGAGGCGGGTCACTCGTCACTCGTCACTCTCTCCATGACGGCTTGACTAATAACTTGACTTACGCTTGACTAACTCTCGTGCCCTTCGCACCCAAATACCAGATTACGACCGCCCTCCTCTCCCAGGTCGAGCAGGTCGCCGCCTTGCGCGAACGGATCCTCACCGCCGCGGTCCAGGTGCCGTGGATCCCGGCCCTTCAAAAAGACAGCCGGATTCGTAATGCCCATTCCTCCACGGCGATTGAAGGAAATCCGCTTACCCTCGAACAGGTCCGCGCCATTGAAGAAGGCCGGGATATTCCCGCCACCGCGCGTCGCGCTCGCCGGGAAGTCGCCAACTATTTCGCCGGCCTGCGCTTCGTGGAAAAGAACGCGCACCTCCGCGCCGTTGGCCACCCCCACATTCTGAAGCTGCATCGCATTCTCGCCGAAGAAGTCATGGACCAGGGGACCGCCGGCCAATATCGCACCATCCGGGTGCGCGTCGGCGATTACATCCCGCCGCGGCCCGAGCAGGTCGAGCCGATGATGTCTGACCTGCTCGATTGGTGGAACAAACATGACAAGATTTCGCCGATCCTCAGCTCGGCCATCATTCATCACCAATTCGAAACCATTCACCCTTTTGCCGACGGCAACGGCCGCGCCGGCCGCATGCTCGCGTTGTGGGAGCTTTACCGGCGCGGCTTCGACAATCATCACCTCTTCTCCATCGACGAATTTTATTGGGAAGACCGGCCGCGCTATTACGGCGCGCTGGAAAAAGTGGCGGAGGAGAAGGGCGACCTGACGACCTGGCTCGAGTACAGCGCGGAAGGTTTGCGC
>JBAPMH010000557.1:0-2782 GCA_049278515.1 Chthoniobacterales bacterium | reverse complement strand
GATTTCTCCATTCCGCAGGAGGACGAGCGGCTCGCCTTTGATCAATTTGCCAAACCAGTGGGACTTGAAAGCGCCGAAGGCGAAGACACGATGAATCATCATCAGGGCGACCCCGGCGCCGATGGTCGTGAAGAAGGGCGCGGTGCCATTGATGGCGCGGGACAACATCGAGCCCACCAGGACGATAAAGATCGCATCGAACGCCGTTTTTTCCGCGAGAGAACGCCGGTCACCGATTCGAACGACGACCAGTCCCACGATAAAAATGATGAACCCACGCAACGCGATTTGGAGGAGCGTTAGCTCGGTCGCCTTGCCATCCGGTCCGAGAACCATTAGCAGAAAATTCTGGAGCGCATTCATAAACAGGTTTCGCCCGAACGGCGGGCAGCGCGCGTATCTAGTCTCAGTTGACCAGGATAAATCCGCCGCCAGCGGCAAATGCGTTTTCCTCAGTGAACCAGGAATTCAATCAGGAGAAAATATGGCTCAAGGAAGCAAAAAGAAATACACGTCGAAACAGAAACGAAAAGCCGAGCATATCGAGGAGGGGTATGAGAAGCGTGGGGTTTCCAAAAAGGAGGCAGAGAAGCGTGCCTGGGCGACCGTGAACAAGTCGGACAAGGGCGGCAAGAAGAGCGGTTCCGGCCGGGGGAAGAAGTCCAGCAAGGCACCTTCGCGCAAAGGGGGCAAAAAGGGCGGCAAGAAATCTGGCGGCAAGAAAAAGCGTTGAAGGCGAATTGCGGCGGCTGAAATGCCAGGAAAGAATTCCGACCTGCATGGGAGTGCGCCGGACAAGTCAGTCACGGCGCTGCTTCTAATCGACGTCATCAACGACCTCGATTTTCCGGAGGCGGATGCCCTTTTGCGCCACGCCCGGCGGATGGCGCGTAAACTTCTGCGTCTGAAACGGCGGGCGAAGAAGGCCGGGATCCCGGTCATTTATGTGAACGATAATTTTGGCCGGTGGCGCTCCGATTTCCGCCGGCAGGTGCGGCATTGCCTCCGGGAAAAATCGCGGGGCCGCGAGATCGTCGCGTTGCTCCAACCGGAGGACGACGATTATTTTGTGTTGAAGCCGAAGCACTCCGGCTTCTTTTCGACGACGCTGGAGACGCTCCTGCGTTATCTGGGATCGCAAGAACTGATCATCACCGGCATCGCCGGCAATTTTTGCGTCCTCTTTACCGCGAACGACGCTTACATGCGCGATTACGAGCTGATCGTTCCGTCCGATTGCACAGCATCCAACTCGGCGGCGGAAAACCGCCAGGCGCTCGCTCTGATGCGAAAATTCCTCAAGGCTGACATCCGCCCTTCGTCGAAACTCCGCCTTCCTGCCGCCCGGAGGAAAAAAGGCGGTCGTTAAACCTCCTCGCGCTTGCGCGGGAAACCTTCGCGTGGCATAAGACGAAGCCTCGCGCGCCAGACCCGGTGGGCGATGTTCCAAGAATTTCAAACAATGCCGACTGTTTCATCTACTGATCCCGTGCTGGAGCGCCAGATCTTCTGGGACCGTTATAAAAGAGGGGTGATTGGAGCGCTCCTCGTGGCGCTGCTGGCGATCGCGGCTTTTGGAGGGTATCGCTATTATTCCTATCGGCGCGATACGGCGGCGGCGAGCTCGTTGGCCAGCGCCAAAACGTCTACCGAATTGCTGAAAGTCATTACCGACTATCCCGGCACGACTGCGGGTGGGACGGCCTATCTCCTGCTCGCGGACGCCCAACGCACCGACAAGAAATTCGCTGAAGCAAACGCGACCCTCCAGACTTTCCTCGATAAATACCCCAAGCATGAGATGACCGGGACGGCACGATTGGCCATGGGGGCCAATCTCGAGGCTTTGGGGAAAAAGGATGAAGCGCTGGCGGTTTATCAGCGGCTGGCGGCCAGCGATCCACATGCCTTCACCGCCCCGGTCGCGTTGTTTTCCCAAATCCATCTGCTCAAGGAAAAGAACCAGATCGAAGAAGCGCGGCGGGTTTGTGAGACGGTTTTGACGCAGTACCGGGAGAGCCGCCTTGCCGGCGAAGTCTCGCGGCAACTTAAGATGCTGAAAGGCGGGGCGGAGCCTGCTCCGGCGGCCCAGCCGCCACCTGCGCCCGCACCCGTAACGACAACAGTAGTGCCGGCGCCACCTCCCCCTGCGGCGGCTCCGCCAGCTCCCCAAGGCCCGGCTCCCTCGGCTCCTCCGAAAAAGCCATAAAGAGCCGCTGGAGAGCGATTCTGAAAAGGGGGCAGCGACTCGGGCTGAGCCGTTGAATTAGCGCTTCGAGAATTGGAAACGCTTCCGCGCCCCGGGCTGACCGGATTTCTTGCGCTCTTTCATCCGTGGATCGCGGCGGAGCAATCCCTCGGCCTTTAACGTTCCGCGCAGATTGGCGTCCACGAGCAAAAGAGCCCGCGAAATGGCAAGACGCGCGGCTCCAGCCTGGCCGGTAGCGCCTCCTCCGGTCGTGTTAATGGAAAGATCGTAGGAATTGGTCAGCTTCACCACCTGCAGCGGTTGCAAGACCGTGTTCTGAAGCGGGACCGTGGGGAAATAATCTTCAAAGCTTTTCCCGTTGATGTCGATTTTGCCGGTGCCAGCCGTCATCCGGATGCGGGCCACTGAAGTTTTGCGGCGCCCAGTGGCGATGTATTCCTGATTTTGTGCCATGAGAAAAAACCTTTACGACAACGATACCGCGGCAGGCTGTTGGGCCGAATGAGGATGGAGGTCGCCTTTGTAAACTTTCAACTTCCGATAAACTGCGCGGCCGAGTTTGTTGTGCGGAAT
>JBAPMH010000556.1:0-7049 GCA_049278515.1 Chthoniobacterales bacterium | reverse complement strand
GGGAGGGGCCTTTGCGCCCCGACTTTTACCACACAACAAGAGTCGGGGCACAAAGGCCCCTCCCACATTGGCGGAGGCGCGCGTTAGTTTTTTGCCAACGCCTTCAACAGCTCGGCGCGCGACGATGGCAAGCGCCCGAAAAGATTCGCCAGCGCCAATGCGGGATTACTCTTCAACGTTGTGGTGTCGTGGACGCCCGCAATCCGGGCCAGTTCCGTTTCGAAATGGAGCACCGCCCGCAAATCAGGCTCGTTGCCGTTCAAGTAATTGAATGCCCGTCGGAGCAACGAAAACAGCTCGGGCTCGTGATGGTCGGATTCCGTGCAAAGCTCGATGAGCTCGACGAAATACGAAGCCGCCTGGGTGCGGCCCAGGCTTGAGCGGATGCCGGCGAATGGGTTTTTCAGCGCAACCTCGGTCAGCGAATGCAGGTTCGATTTCCGGCTCCGCGCGATCTGAATTTCGGCCTCGAAAAACAGGTCGAGTTTGCCGGCAAACGGGCTCTTCGCCCGGCGCGCGCCCTTGGCCGCGGTTTGAATGCAGCCTAACGACTCGGTGCACCACGAAATAATGAGGCTCGTGTCGCTGAGCTTTCGTTTTCTAAGTAGAATCGCGGCGGTGCTTTCCATGCGTCTCAACCATCGCAGATTTCAGGCTCTTCTGTAGCCGCGGCCCTGTGGGCCGCGCGGGAATGGACTACCGTCACCAGCAATTGAAATCGTCTCTCACGCGGCCCACAGGGCCGCGGCTACAGGGCGCACAGCGCCGCTACGGGGCTAGTTCCACTTCTTCATCTTCGGCCAGCGCTCTTGCAGAGTGGTGTTCAGATCGCGGCAGAGAAAAATTTCGAAATGCTCGTCGCGCCGCGAGTAGGGGTGATCAGTCTTCCCGACCACCTCCACTGTGGCGAAGCGCTTGCGATCGCCGGTGCCGTCGCTTCCGAGCACGATTACGCTCTCGCCGCTGTAATCGCGCGGACCCCAATACCAATAGTTCTGATGATTGCAGATCGCTTTCGGCAATCCGTACTTCGCGCCAAAGAAATCGATCGCGCCGGCCTGGCCGTAACCATTCGCGAAGATCGCTGTCTTCACCCGCTGCTCGGGCGGAAGGCTGTTGTAAACGCGGCCGACTTCTTGCGCCATTTCCTCCCAGCCGAATTCGTCGGCGAAAATTTGTGGAAGGGGACCGGTCGGCTGGTTCTCGGCTTTCAACGGCTCGAGGCCAAGCGCCTTCTGATAGCGAACATATTTCCTCGCCGATAAAACAGGCACGGAGAGCGGTGCCAGGAGAGCGCTCGCCAGAACGATCAGGGTGACATAGGCGGCGCGAGTCCAACCCCCTCCCCCGCGAGTAAGCCTTTCAAACCCAATCGCGCCGGCCGCGAAGAGCATCGGATAGGCGGCGGCGAGATAATAATTTTTCCCTTTCAAGACGATGAACGCGACCAGGAGAAGAAGATAGACCAAGCCGAGGATGCGAAACCGCCGGCCGTCTCGCGCCAGGCAAAGCCAGCCGAGTCCACCCAGCCAGAGTGGAAACAGGATCGGGTTCAGCAGCATGGCCTGATCGACGATGAAGGCGATTGGCCCCCGCACCACGTCGCGATGGGTGCCGCGAATGTTATGCATGAGCTCCAGGAACGGAAAGCCGTGGCGGAACTGCCAGATCAGGTTCGGAAGAAAGATCAGGAAGGAGCAAAGAGCTCCGATCCAGATCCAGACGTTCGAAAGAAAACGGCGTTGCGGCGAGAGAAACAGTCCCACGAAAACCGCGACCGCGAAGAATCCAGTGGTGTATTTATTTTCCATCCCGACCCCGATGAGGAGGCCAAACAAGAGCCAGTAACGCGGCTCAACCTGATTGATCGCGCGAACAATGCACCAGGCCGAGACGACCCAGATGAGGGGCTCGAACGCGTTCATGGTGAGCCAGTGATGGAGGAGGAGATAAATAGGAGCAGCGAACACAGCCAACGCCGCCATCGCCTGGGCAAAAGTGCGGCCGCCCATGTCGCGCGCCAGTCTTCCCGTCCACCAGACCGTTGCGGCGCCCGCGAGGGCGGGAAGCAATCGCAGACCGAGAAGCGATTCCCCGAAAAGGTGATGCGCAATCCAGGCAACAAGGGCGATGAGCGGTGGCTGATCGACGTAGCCGAAGTCGAGGTGCTCGGAGCAGGCGAGGTAATATAATTCGTCGCGAAATATCCCGTAACGTCCGGCAATCAGAAGACAAAAAAGAAGCTTTGCCGCCGCGAGCAGCCAGACAATCCCCGGGCCGGAGAGAAAGCCACGCTCCACGGAAGGGCCGGCTCGCGTGAGGTGAATTGCCCTTTCCATTTCAGCGCGCTGAGTCCTCTGAAAAGACTCTCTCCTTAATCACCGCTTCGACGAATACTGACCGTCGCCGGCGTTTTTCCCGGCCGATACATCGAGGCGCCATAGCAAACCGCCGCGGAATTTTCTCGAGCAAAGCGAACCTTGTTCAGACTTGAATCCCAGCGCTCGAGGTAGCTGCAGTTTGCCGTCCTCGTCGAGCCGGGGATTGGGACATAGCGGTTGTAGGTCATCGTCAGAAATGCGCCGTCCCAGGGCAACGGGAACGGTGCGGCCCAATTCGGCGAAAGCCGGACGAACCGGCGCGCCGTCAGGTCAAGCGCGTAGTCAGTGTCGCCGTCTGTGCTGTTAAGGTGCACGCCGAAGAAGGCGAGGCGAAGGGGACGGTCGAACAGAAATCGAGCGTCCGGTTTCCCTTTCCTATGAAGCTGTTCCACCGCGCCTTCGAATCCCGGGATTTTAGCGAACTCAACCGATTTCCCCGATTTCAAGTCGCGCACGAGATAGTGTTTGCCGTGCTCGGGGCCGTTGATCGAATCGCCTTGGTCGCCCTTAACTTCGCGCAGAATCAGTTCGACGGAATTGTCGGGCGCCATGAATTTCTGGGTGCGTGCGCCGAAACCAGGCGCGCTCTCATCATCGCCCGAACCTTCCATTTCGGGCCAGACGAAGTAGGGCGAACTGTCGGCATCCGCGTACCAAGGCGGTTGCGCGTCGAGCTGTTTGAGGCCGTCGCCCTTCGGTTCAATGCTCCAATACTCGAATTTGTTTTCGGCGATCTCTCGCGTGAACAGGATCGTTTCACCATCCGGGGCAAACATCGGGTCGAGATCCTGTCCCCGCTCCTCTTTCGTCAGCTGGCGAAGCAAAGTGCCGTCTTCGCGATAAAGATACAGATGGGCGTGGCTTTCGCCCTCCGCCTGAAGATAACGGATCGCGACGACGATTTCGGACGCGGCGTGAATGCGCGCACCTGCCAGCAGCAGGCAGCCCGCAACAGCGAACGATCCAAGTGCGCGTCTCATTTCGCTCGCCGGTTTGCCGGAAGACGATCGTTTTGTCAATGTGGCAGAGTTCTGTCGCATTCCCCTTCTCCCGAGGGGTGCGATCAGCCTTGCGCTTAGAACGGCAACCGCATAAGAAATGCGGGTTTTCATGTGTCAAACTACGCGCCTTCACAAATGCCTGAGAGTAGTAGTTGCGCTTTTACCCGGCTTGTTTCTAACAGCGCAGACCCAGGCGCAGTCCGCTCTCGATGGGTTTGATCCTAATGCGAACGGCACGGTTCGCGTCGTGGTCGTCCAACCGGATGGCAAAATTCTTCTTGGCGGCTCTTTTGTTTCGCTCTCGCCCAACGGCGGAGCCGCGGTCACGCGAAATGGCATTGCCCGGCTGAATCATGATGGCACCCTCGATACCGCTTTCAACCCAAACGCGAACGGAACTGTCCGGGCAATCGTCCTTCAGCCGGACGGTAAGATTCTGGTCGCCGGCTCGTTTCACGGAGCGAATAGCATCGGCGGACAGATGCGCAATTATATCGCCCGGCTCGACCCGGTGACGGGAGCGGCAGATTCGTTCGATCCGGACGCTAATGCTGACGTTGTTGCAATCGCGGTCCAGCCGGACGGCAAAATCCTGGCGGGCGGCAGTTTCTTCGGAGCGAACAGCATCGGCGGAGGGACACGCAATTATGTCGCCCGGCTCGATCCGACGACCGGCCTGGCTGATTCGTTCGACCCAAATGCGAACGGATTGGTTTCTTCAATCGCGGTCCAGGCGGATGGCAGGATTTTGGTGGGCGGTTTTTTTAGCGGAACGAGCAGCATTGGCGGACAGGAGCGCAACTACATCGCCCGGCTCGATCCGGCCACCGGCGTGCCAGACTCGTTCAACCCGAACGCGGACGACGGTATTCTTGCCATCGCGGTGCAGGCGGACCGCAATATTCTCGTCGGCGGCCTTTTCGCCACCATCGGCGGGCAAGCGCGCAACCGGATCGCCCGGTTGGACCCAGCAACAGGTGCGGCGGATTCGTTCGACCCGCACGCCTCTCACAGCAACCCAGGTTTCGGAGGCTCGGTGACTTCAATCGCGCTCCAGGCGGACGGCCAAATTTTGGCGGGCGGCTCCTTTACCAATGTCGGCGGTCAGACCCGTAAGAATATTGCCCGGCTCGATCGCGTGACCGGATTGGCCGATTCATTCAAACCGAATGCGAACGATTTTGTCTCGGCAATCGCGATCCAGGCAGATGGCAAGATCTTGTTGGGCGGCAATTTCATCAAGCTGACGCCGAACGGGGGCCTGGAAGTCGCTCGCAGTGGGATCGCGCGTCTGGAAAAGGACGGCAGGGTGGACCGGGCCCTCGGTGATGTAATCCATGGCTACTACCAGGCTGTTTCTACCACTGCGGTCCAACCGGACGGCAAGATTCTTATCGGCGGAGGATTCTTCGAGGTTGCAGGGGTGCCCCGTAAGGGCATGGCGCGGTTGAACCCGGATGGCACGCTCGACACCGCCTTCGACCCAAATGTAAGCACCCCCAACAACTCTCCTTCTGTGGGGTCAATTGCGGTCCAGGCGGACGGGATGATTTTAGTGGGCGGCGGTTTCGACAGCATCGGCGGACAGCCGCGCAACAACATCGCCCGGCTTGATCCCACAACCGGCCAGGCTGATTCGTTCAACCCGAATGCAACCGGCCCAAACCCCGACGCCTTCTACTTCGTCAGTTCGATCGTGGTCCTGGCGGACGGCCGGATTCTGGTTAGTGGCAGTTTCACATCCATCGGCGGCCAGATGCGCAACAATATTGCGCGGCTTGATCCTGTAACCGGCGCGGCGGACTCGTTCGACCCTAACTCCAGCGGATCTGGCACCAGTTCAGTCGGCTGCATGGCAACCCAGACCGATGGCAAGATTTTAGTTGGCGGCTCGTTCAACAGCATCGGTGGGCAGCCCCGCAAATACATGGCTCGGCTCGATCCGGTGAGCGGTCTGGCGGATTCATTTAACCCGAACCCGAACTTCAGTGGTATCGGTTCAATCGTGGTCCAACGGGACGGCAAGATTTTGGTCACCGGCAGTTTTTCTTCGATCGGAGGACAGATGCGCCACGGAATTGCCCGGCTTGATCCAGAAACGGGCCTGGCAGATTCGTTCAACCCGAACCTGACGAATGGCGACAGCATTTCCGCAATCGTCCTCCAGACCGACGGCAAGATTTTGGTGGGCGGCTTTTTCACCTCAATCAGCGGACAGCCGCGGCGCGGCTTCGCCCGGCTTGATCCCACGACCGGAGCGGCAGACTCATTTAATCCAACCCCAACCTGCACGCAATGTTTTGAGAATGTCGCTTATTCAATCGCGGTGCAGCCAGACGGCAAGATTCTCCTGGGCGGCAGACTGTATACGAATTCCGGATCAACCCAGCTTGGTTTTGCTCGGTTCACGAACGACACGGTTGCCCTGCAAAACCTCGTCGCCACCCCAACGACAGTTACCTGGACACGCAGCGGTTCCAGCCCGGAGCTTAGCCGCGCTACATTTGAATATTCGAGCGACAACTTAAATTACATTGCCCTGGGCGATGCCACCGCGACCGGCGACAACTGGACCCTGGCGGGTTTGGATCTGCCGTTGGAACAAAACTTTTACGTTCGGGCTCGCGGTTATTACCGCGGCGACGGCTCGGAGAGCATCACAGAATCCGTCCGGAACGTTTTTCTAGCCGGGCCGCCGCCCAGTCCCACCGCCACCCCAATGCCTTCGCCAACCCCCACGCCGGCGCCAACTGCAACGCCTACCGCAACGCCAACAGCTACGGCAACTCCTACACCGCCAGCATCACCAACCCCCACTCCCTCACCGCCACCTGGTTCACTCCGAAACATTTCGACACGGGTCCGTGTGCAGACCGGTGACAGCGCCATGATTGGCGGATTCATCATTACCGGCACACAACCGAAGACCGTGATCGTCCGCGGAATTGGCCCTTCGCTGCCGATACCGGGAGCGCTGGCCGATCCGGTTATCGAAGTTCATGGTTCCTCCGGCCAACTCGTCGCCAGCAATGACAATTGGAACGACGCCCCGAGCAGACCACAAATTATTAGCAGCGGCCTGGCGCCATCCAACGACCTGGAGTCCGCGCTTTGGAGGGTAATCGATCCCGGGGCCTACACAGTTGTGGTTCGGGGCAAGAATGACACCACCGGCATAGGCTTGTTCGAAGTCTACGATCTCGATCCGGCAGCTGATTCCAAGCTGGCCAACGTTTCGACGCGCGGTTTCGTTGAGACCGGCGATAACGTAATTATTGGCGGTATGATCATAGTCGGAAATGCTCCAACTTGGGTAATTTTTCGCGCAATTGGTCCCAGCCTGGCAAATTTCGGCCTATCCAATGCATTGCCAGATCCGACGCTGGAGCTCCATGATGGTAATGGCGCTCTGATCGCCGCCAACGACAACTGGCGCACAGATCAGGAAGCCCAAATCATCGCGTCGGGCCTGCCGCCGCCGAATAATCTGGAGTCGGCGATTGTGCGCGACCTCCCACCCGGCAACTACACCTCGATCGTCCGCGGAAATAACAACACCACCGGTGTTGCCTTGATCGAGGCGTACGACCTGAATTAGCGGGGCTTGTGCGGACGCCGCAACGCGGCGTCCCTACCTGTTGCCGATATGGATCGCGCGCTTCTCGAC
>JBAPMH010000555.1:0-7237 GCA_049278515.1 Chthoniobacterales bacterium | reverse complement strand
ACTTCGCCGGCAAATGGACCAAAGTCTACGCGACCGATGCCGGCGCGCCGCGTCTCACCTCGCTTCCTTCCGCCCACTGGTCACTCGTCACACGTTCGCCACCGGACGGATTCGCCTTGGTGAATTTTCGCTTTCTGCCTCTTGCTTGGGATTTGGACCTTGGGATTTGGGATTTCCGCCGCCCAAGCGGCGGCCCGGTCACACGTCACTGGCTGCGCCTCCCACCCCTCAATCTGCAATCTGCAATCTGCAATCGGCAATCTGCAATCAAAGATTCCCCGCCCCTTTTGTCTGGAACGCCTGACAGCCACCGAATAAGACTTCCCCGTCCACGAAATCAACCAAGGAACTTTTATGAAAAGAATCACCCTGTCGACCGTCTGTATGCTTACGCTCGCCGCCGGCGTCCAGACGGGACAAGCCCAGTTCCCGAATATCAAGACACCCAAAGTCAGGGTCACGGTGCCGAAGGTTCATGTGCCGGCGGTCCGCGTAGACAAGAACGTGACCGTCTTTGTGCCCAGGCACTTGGATTTTCACGCCAGCCCGAACTCAGCGATCGTCAGCGTAACGTTCAACCAGGACTACCACATCAGCGGGGCCAATAATTGGAAGGGCGCCCATTACGAAGTCTACAGAACGTATCGGCCCCAATGGCACGACAGGGTTTGGTGGACCTCGAATCACAAACACATCGTCTTGATCGGCGGTGGGTGGTACTACTGGAACGCAGGGTATTGGTATCCGGCCTGGGGTTACGATCAGACCGCGGCCTATTACCCGTACGACGGCCCCATTTATGTCGGCAAAAGCGCGAAACCGTTCGACCAGATCGTGGCCGATGTTCAGACCGTCCTGCAAGAGCAAGGCTTATATCGGGGAGAAGTGGACGGCCTGGTCGGCCCGCTCACCCAGGAGGCCCTGGCCGCTTATCAGAAAGCTAGCGGTCTCGAGCCAACCGCCGCGGTCGACCAACCGACGCTGGAATCGCTCGGAATGGCCGGCTAGCCGGTGTAGCGGCCGGTGTCACCACCCGCAGTTTTCTTGCCCCTGTGAAGGCGTCTGTGCCTCTACATCCCTTCAGCTTCGTGCGCTTCGCTCCAGGTGCGATGCGATCAGATTGATTTCAGGCTGCTTCAATCGCGGCTGTGGTCGTCTCTGCAAAATCCACATCCATGCCTGCAATCCCGTGAAGAGCGCGCACGAGTCGGTCCACCTGTTCTGCGTCTAGCTTCGCCGAGAACTTCGTGTTCTCGATGTAATCCCGGAGTTGATTCAGGCGCACACAATGCACCTTGCGTGTTGTCCCATAGGGTGCTTCGACATGCGCCTTCGGAAAAACCATGACCGCCCGCACGCGAAAATCGTCCCTGTGTGTCAGCGAGATGACCTGCTCGCGGACCATCATCGCGCGAGCAAGAAACTTGCGCACATGAGGCACGGTCGAGGCCCGTCCATTTCTCGTTAATTCACCCTCCGCCGTGGCGGTTATAAGCCCTTTCCAATTCTTCGTCTCGAGGGCGAAGAGCCCGGTCGGCCCGACCACGACGTGATCGAGATTGCCGCGTTTTGTGTTCACATTGTTGAACACCGTGAAATTGTCAGGCAATCGCTCCAGCTCTGCGGCGACTTCACATTCGCCAATCGCTCCCATTCTCCAGCTCATTCGCTCCGACTCGTATTTGTCGAGTCTTCGGGAGTAAAACCGGCCGATCCATATTGCTCCGGCGGCAAACGCCCCAGCAAACAGCGTTAGCGGCAGAGATTTTCCGCCGGTCGTAAGTAGCGCGGCAGAAACAAACCCCTCCAAGAGCGCAAGCAGGGCGATCACTCCGGTGACCGTTAGGAAAATCTTCTTGAAGACTGCTACTGACTGGCTGGCCGCGTGTGCCCCGGCCCCTCCGAATATCTGTGCCATGCACAATTCCGCTGCTAAATCCGTGCCAGCGCTCGGCAGGAAACCGGATTACACTGGAAAATTCGGCATCCGCTGGATAAAACCACCCATCCCCATGCCCTCAGCAATAATCGGCGCATCAAAATGGTCATAGCCCCGGCTCTCTAATCTCTGAAGATGTCGAATCCCTTTTTCGATCACCCAATCCTGTATTCGCCGTATGAATACCCGACCAAACATTGGGAGTTGGACGACGACGGCCAGCCGACGCAGCAAATTATTCCGAGCCGCCGGCGCGCCAAGTTCATCACCCCGATTCCGAAATCCAAAAAACGAAAGACTTCAGTTTCCCAAAGCGAGCTTACCTTGGATGAGGGGCTAGGGCTCTCCTCTCAAGATCAAAACTACGACACGACCTCAATCATTAATGAGGTCAGAAGCTTGGTGGACACGTGGCGATTATTGAAGCCGCACCAGTGGCAGGTGACGCCAGAAACTGCGATGCTCTTGGAGCACTGGCGGCATTATCGATTCAACAACCAGCGCCCGTTTTTCTGTCAAGTAGAGGCGGTCGAGACCGCGATTTGGCTTACTGAGGCCGCGCCGCATTCTCCGGCCGGCAAGAAGATTCTTTCCTACCTCGATCAGGTGAACAATGAGGCTAATCCTGAAATCAGCCGGCTCGCGTTGAAGCTCGCCACAGGTGCCGGTAAGACAACCGTGATGGCCATGCTTATCGCATGGCAGACGATAAATTCAGTCCGTCGTCCCAGCAGTCAGAACTTCACCCGCGGATTTCTCATAGTGGCGCCCGGCATCACCATTCGTGATCGCCTCCGTGTCCTACTGCCGAACGATCTGGAGAATTATTACACCACGCGCGAACTGGTGCCGCAGCAATTCACGGATGAGATTAAGAAAGCGTCGATCGTCATTACCAATTACCACGCATTCAAGCTCCGCGAGCGCCTTGACGTCTCGAAAGGTGGACGCCAGCTGTTGCAAGGTCGGACAGACGCCCCCCCGAAGACACTTGAATCCGTCGGACAAATGATTCAGCGAGTAATGCCCGGTCTCATGGGGATGAAGAACGTGCTCGTAATCAACGACGAAGCGCATCACTGCTATCGTGAAAAACCTGCGCGCGACGAAGACTTCATCGACGACAAGGGAAATCGACTTTCCGGAGATGACCTTAGGGACGCGAAAGCCCACGCTAAGAAGGAGAACGAGGCAGCGCGTCTTTGGATCAGCGGTCTCGAAATGGTGAAGACCAAGCTCGGGATCTCTCGTGTGATTGATCTTTCCGCCACACCTTTCTTCCTCGCAGGATCTGGCTACCGAGAGGGGACCATGTTCCATTGGACGATGAGCGACTTTTCTCTCATGGACGCCATCGAGTCGGGGATCGTCAAACTCCCCCGCGTCCCTGTCGCTGACAATATCCCGAATGCAGACCAGCCCATGTTCCGCGACCTCTGGAAGCACATCAGCAAGGGCCCGCGATCAATGCCGAAGGCGGGCCGGAGCAAGACCACCGCGCTCAACCCCCTCGACTTGCCGATCCCTCTCATGACTGCCCTCGAAGTTCTCTACGGCCACTATGAAAAAACCTTCGCTGTTTGGAAGGACGAGAAGACCACCGTTCCGCCCTGCTTCATCGTCGTTTGCAACAACACGGCTTCATCCAAGCTCGTTTATGATTACATCTCGGGGTGGCGCGCTCCCAGACCCGACGGCGCTAGCGACTTTCACGACGGCCGCCTTCCGCTTTTCAGCAACTTCGACCAATACGGAAATCCACTACCAAAGCCGAACACCCTTCTGATCGACAGTGAGCAGTTGGAGGCGGGGGACGCCCTCGATAACGCATTTCGTGATATCGCGGCCGACGAGATCGAACAGTTCCGCCGCGCAATCGTCGAGCGCACGGGGGACGTAAGGCTCGCCCAAAATCTCAGCGATCAGGATTTGCTGCGAGAGGTCATGAACACGGTGGGGAAGCAGGGGCAACTTGGCGGAGATATTCGCTGTGTGGTCTCGGTAGCGATGCTTACCGAAGGCTGGGATGCGAACAACGTGACCCACGTCCTCGGTGTTCGTGCCTTCGGCACACAATTGCTCTGTGAGCAGGTGCTGGGACGAGCGCTCCGTCGCTTGTCCTATGAGTTAAACGAGGATGGCGAGGACGCGGGCAAGTTCAGCGTCGAATATGCAGATATCTTCGGCATCCCGTTCGATTTCACAGCGCAATCGGTAGAGGCGCCAGTGCAAAAGCCGCGTGAGACAATTCAGGTAAAGGCGGTAAGGCCAGAACGCGATCATTTAGAAATTACCTTCCCACGCGTTGCTGGCTACCGGGTCGATTTACCGAGTGAGCGGTTGGCGGCGGAATTCTCCGAGGGATCGCACATGGAGATTACGCCCGAGCTCGTCGGCGCCACCGAAACCCAGGCATCAGGCATTATCGGGGAATCGGTGAATATGAACCTGATTCACACTGGCGATGTCCGCCCCTCACAGGTGCTCTACGAACTCACCTCTCATCTCGTGTTGCATAAGTGGCGCAACTCCGGCGAAGCTCCGCAGTTGCAACTCTTCGGTCAACTCAAGCGCATCGCTAAGCAATGGCTGGATGGATACCTGCACTGCAAGGGCTCCACCTACCCCGCGCAGTTGAAATACAAGACCCTCGCTGACATTGCGGCCGAAAAGATTGCCGCCGCTATTACTCGCCATTTCAAAGACCAGCGGCCGATCACCGCGCTCCTCGATCCATACAACCCCTCCGGCTCCACGCGTTTTGTTCGCTTCAATACCTCCAAGACTCTGCGCTGGGAGACGAACTCCGAGAGATGTCACATCAATTGGGTCGTTCTCGACAGCGAATGGGAAGCCGAATTTTGCCGCGTCGCCGAGTCTCACCCGAAGGTTCGCGCGTACGTAAAGAACCACAACCTCGGATTGGAAGTTCCATATCACTTCGGCGGCGAACAAAGACGTTATTTTCCCGACTTCATTGTCCGAGTGGAAGACGGCCACGGCGAAGGAGATCTCCTTAATCTCATCGTCGAGATCAAAGGCTACCGCGGACAAGACGCCGTCGCAAAGGCTGAGACGATGCAGACTTACTGGATTCCTGGTGTGAACCACCTTGCGACACATGGACGGTGGGCCTTCGCTGAGTTCACTGACGTGTATGAAATCCAGTCCAACTTCGCCGCAAAGGTGGAAAGCGAATTCAACAAGATGATTGAGTCGGTCGTTGAGGAACCGGCGGAGCAAAAAGCTTAACGATGCCCAAACCCGCCAAATCGAAACCAAGAAAAAGCGTTGAGACGCTCGTCCACGACGAAGCCAAGCGGAAAAACATTCCCACCGCGGAGCATCAAGCCGTCGTTCAGAAAGAACAGGAGCAGCCGCGCCAGGCCCGCTACGAGCGCAATCGCGACCTCGACCCACAGCTCGTCTGGCGCGGGAAAGACGAGCAGGATTGGAGCGATCTCGTCGTCCACGCCCCACCGCTTTATATCCAGGAAAAAGTCCACCCGAAGGCGCTCATCGACGACCTCCTGCGTCAGACGCGCGAGAGTCAGCATGAAGCCGGCAACCTTACCCCCGATCTTTTCGCCGACTTCAACGGCATCCCGCTAGGCGTGGACAAGACCGAGTTCTACCAGCACGACCAGAACTGGTCCAACCGCATGATCCTCGGCGACTCCCTCCAGGTTATGGCGAGCCTGGCTGAGCGCGAGGGCCTGCGCGGGCGGGTGCAGTGCATCTACTTCGACCCGCCCTACGGCATCAAGTTCAACAGCAACTTCCAGTGGTCCACCACCAGCCGCGACGTGAAGGACGGCAACGCTGGCCACATTACCCGCGAGCCCGAGCAGGTCAAAGCCTTCCGCGACACCTGGCGTGACGGCATCCACAGCTACCTCACCTATCTGCGCGACCGGCTCACCGTCGCCCGCGATCTACTCACCGATTCCGGCTCCATTTTCGTGCAGATCGGCGATGAAAATGTCCACCGTGTCCGGGCGGTGATGGATGAGGTGTTCGGGGAAGACAACTGCGTGAGTCCCATCCACTTTCAAACTACAACCGGTCAAGCGGCCGATATTTTACCACGCTCGGGTGACTACGTTCTCTGGTATTCGAAACAGCGTTCACTGGTGAAATATCGGCAATTGTTCCGCGAAAAACAGCTTGGCGAGTTAGCGAGCTACTCGAGCGCAATGTCGGTTATCGATGGAAGGGTTCGAAAACTTTCAACCGACGAAAACAGTGGTTTGGTGCCGGTCGAACCAGGTTGGAAAGTCTACTCCGCCCAAAACTTGAGATCCCAAGACTCCGGCTCCGATCAGAGCCGGAAGTTCATCTATCACAATCAAGAATTTGACTGTGGTGCTAGCCATCACTGGAAGACTAACCCAGTTCCGGGAATGCTTCGGCTAGCCAATGCTGGGAGAATCCAGATAAATGGGAATACACCCAATTACATCCGGTTCGTCGATGACTATCCAGTTACGGAGTTCACCAACAAGTGGGATGACACAGCGATCGCAGGTTTTAGCGGTGATAAGAAGCGATATGTAGTGGAGACGCCAACGAAAGTGATTCAGCGCTGTCTTCTACTCGCAACCGACCCCGGCGACCTCGTTCTCGATCCGACCTGCGGTTCCGGCACCACTGCGACCGTCGCTGAGCAATGGGGCCGCCGCTGGATCACGATTGACACCTCGCGCGTGGCGCTGGCGCTGGCCCGCGCCCGCATCATGGGCACGCGTTATCCCTTCTACCTGCTGGCCGATTCCCGCGAGGGCCAGCTCAAGGAAGCCGAAGTCACTCGCACCGCCCCGAGTTCGCAGCCCGTGCAGGGTAGCATCCGCCATGGCTTCGTCTATGAGCGCGTGCCGCACATCACCCTCAAGTCCATCGCCAACAACGCTGAGATCGATGTCATCTGGGACCAGTGGCAGGCGAAGCTGGAGCCGTTGCGCGAAAAGCTGAACGCGGCGCTCAAGAAGACTTGGTCGGAGTGGGAGATTCCACGCGAGTTTGATGCCCATTGGACTGACGCGGCAAAGGAGCTGCACGCCAATTGGTGGCAGGCTCGCGTTGCCCGGCAGCAGGAGATCGACAAGTCCATCACCGCCAAGGCGGAGTTTGAATACCTCTACGACAAGCCCTACGACGACAAGAAGAAGGTCCGCGTCGCCGGTCCCTTCACGGTCGAGAGCTTGAGTCCGCACCGCATGCTCGGGGTGGATGACAACGACGAGTTGATCGATCCCAGCGTCGCAGAATCCGCCGCCGACTATGCCGAGAGGCAGACCT
>JBAPMH010000554.1:0-3198 GCA_049278515.1 Chthoniobacterales bacterium | reverse complement strand
GTGACGGGTAGAGCGCTTGAGAGGTCCCTCGGCGCGCTGCGCCAGCCTCGGGATGACAACGCTGCCTAAACGTGGGCAACGGGCTCAGGCGCGAGCGACTGACGCACGGGCACCGATGTCTGCAATTTTCCCCGCAAATCTTCCGCGATTTGCTCCACCAGGGCCCCGCGCGAACGCGTGAACAGGAAGGAATATTTCGGTCCGCGACCTTCCGTTGGGAAGATGACCAGGTTCTCGGAGAGAAACTGGGGCTCGCGGGCGATGGTTGATCCCTCCAGATCGATCGTCTGGCAAAACGCTTTCCAGTTCCTGCGGGCGACGAAAACAATCTTGTGCGGTTCTTCATTGGTGGCCACGAGCGCGCCAAAAAGGTTGGCGGGAATGCGACGGCCGCGGCCGCTGATGCAGGGCACCGCCCAGGCGATGGTCTCGCCCAGCAGATTTTGTTTACTGAAGATCGGGGCCAGACGTGACGGCAACGCGATTGGCAGCGTTGACGGCCGGCGCAGATCGGCCGCGGCATTCAGTTTCGTGAGGGCGAGCCAGATCCTGGCTTTCATCGAGCGCAGAACTTTTGGTGCAAAATAAAGGAAAGCGGCGATGGCGAGCGCGAAGATGGAGAGGGCCAGGATGGGATTGTAATGGATAAGTGCGAGCCCGCCGAATACGGCAACGTCTTCCGCCACGCTCAAGCCGATATTGGAAAGCGGTTCGGGCGAACTGTTCGCCACGAGGCGGGATGAGGCTTTGGCGGTGTGGGTCACAAGGCTGGTGGTCCCCGCGAGCAACACCACCAGCACATCAAAGGCGGGCGAGCGATGGCCGAGGACCTGGATCGCAAGCAGAGCCCCGCCGATCGGCCGGATGATGGTATGCACCGTGTCCCAGGCCGAATCCACCCAGGGAATTTTGTCGGCGAAAAATTCAAGCACATAGAGAGTGCCGGCCAGTGCGATGATCCAGGGCTGGCCCAAAACCTCGAGCGATTGGTAGGTGGGCGAGAGAACGATCCAATGCTGGTGGATGGCCAGACCGGTGACGAAAACGGTCAGGTAAAGATTGACGCCGGCGAGGCAGGCGAGGCCGAGCGCCACACTCAGGAGGTTGAACTTATCCACGGCGCAATATCAGACCGGGGTACCTGTTGTCATGTTCAAACCACGATTACGATACCGGAGGGCGGATGGAGAGGGTTTGCGCGAGAGGCTGCCCGCTGATATTCCAAGCCATGCTCGATATCCGCCTCATCCGCGAACAACCCGACTTTGTGAAGAGCCGGCTGGCCACGCGTGGCGGCGACGACGCGGCGAAGATCGACGAGGTGCTGCGCGTGGATGGGGAGCGGCGCAAGGCCGAAACAGCCCTGCAGCAAGGCAACGCCGATCGCAAACGCCTGAGCAAGGAAATCGGCGGCAAACGCGCGAAGGGCGAGTCGACCACTGAAATCGAAGCGCGCGTCCGGGAAATCGGGAATGAAATCACCCGGCTCAACGAGCAAACGACCGCGTTCGATGAGCAGCAACGGCAATTGCTTCTTGGAATCCCAAACCTCCCGCATGAATCGGTGCCGATTGGCAAGGAGCCGGCCGACAATCCGGTTGTCCGGAGCTGGGGGGAAAAGCCCGAGATGAAAGATGCGCTCGATCACGTGGCGCTCGGAGCGAAGCTAAAGCTTTTCGATCCGGAACGCGCGGCGAAGTTGAGCGGGAGCGGATTCATCTGCTTTACTGGCGCCGGAGCGCGGCTGGAGCGCGCCCTCATCCAGTTGATGCTGGATCTGCACACCCGCGAGCATGGCTATCTCGAGCTGAGCCCGCCGGTTCTGGTGCGGCGGGAATGCATGGTCGGAACGACCCAATTGCCAAAGTTTGAGGAGGACATGTACGGGCTCGAGGAGCAACAGCTGTTCCTCGCGCCGACGGCTGAGGTCCAGGTAACTAATTTTCACCGGGAAGAAATCCTGGCCGCGGCGGAGCTCCCGAAGAAATTGACGGCGCACACGCCTTGCTTTCGGCGCGAGGCGGGCTCAGCCGGACGCGAAACCCGCGGGATAATTCGCGTCCACCAATTCGACAAGGTCGAGTTGGTGAAGATCACCGCTCCGGAAGAATCCGCCGCCGAGCACGAATCGCTGACGGCCAATGCGGAGCGCGTGCTGCAATTACTCGGCCTGCATTACCGGGTGATCGAGCTTTGCACGGGCGATCTCGGGTTCGGTTCCGCGAAAACGTACGACCTCGAGGTCTGGTCGCCGGGACAGCAGGCGTATCTCGAAGTATCAAGCTGCTCAAACTTCGAGGATTTCCAGGCGCGCCGGATGAACTTGCGGTTTAAGGACGCGGAAGGGAAGAACCGGTTTTGCCACACGCTGAATGGATCGGGACTGGCGTTGCCGAGATTGTTCGCGGCGCTCATCGAGGTGTATCAGCGAACGGATGGTTCGGTCGCGATTCCGGAAAAGTTGCAGCCGTACTTCGGGGCGGCGGAGATTAGGTAATTCCTGCTCTTGATCCTGATCATGTCCGCCACGCGGACGGACTCGCTGCGGCGAGCTCCTGATCTTGGGAGCGGCGGGGCTCAAATCGGAGGATCATGAGCAAGATCATGATCAGGAGCAGGATTATTTGTCGGCGTCGCCCCTGCCGGCAAAGAGATCAAGTTGGCCGGGATCGGCGGAGGCGGTTTCCTCGGCGGAGGGAAGCGAAAGCTCGAAGCCAAGACGCTGGGCCAGCCGTTGGCAGGTTTCGGGCGAAAAGCCTTCGAAGTGGTTGTTCACGAAGCCCCAAACGCTGCGCGTTTCAGCAAGATGCCGTTCGATTTTGAGAGCCCAACTCTCGAGCGCGGCTTCGCGTTTCCAGAGCAACTTACCGTAGCGGTGCAAATGCTGGCCGTCGGGGTCGTATTTCGTTGAGAAATCGCCCAGGAGCCGCAGGTAAATGAAGTCGGCTGTGTTCGGGAGGAACTCGAACGGGGCGAGGTTGCGTTCGTTGAGAGGGCTCGAATCGGCCCAGACCCAGCAAACGCGGTGTTTTTCGAGGAGGCTGATGTTTTGCGGCCGATGCCATCCCGGATGCCGGAACTCGATGGCGAACCTGAAATCGCGAGAAAGTTGCTCGACGAATTTTCGCAGGGCGGGGCGCCCATTTTTTGGCCCAAATGACGCCGGCAACTGGATAAGGATGACGTGCACTTTGGCAG
>JBAPMH010000553.1:0-5207 GCA_049278515.1 Chthoniobacterales bacterium | reverse complement strand
CAGTTGCAGCTTCTCTTGAAAGAATTCCCGAATGCCCGGGGTGCCGGCAACACCGCCCGCCAGATAAACGCGTTCCGGCCGGTGACCGCCTTGCTGGCTGCAGTAATGGCCAATCGAGCGCATCACTTCCGCATTCAGCCGCCCCAGAAGGTTCTGCGTAATTTTCACCACGCGCGCAGCCTCTCCCTCCAGCGCAGGCCCCTCCCCATTGGAACCGGGAACCGGACTGCGCTTCTTCCGAATTTCAGCAACGGCGAATGACTCTCCAAATTCCCGGGCAACAGCCGACGTCGCGGAGCTGCCGCCAAGAGGCACGCTTCGGGTGAAAATCTTTCCGGGCTCGGCGAAGAGAAGGTTCGTCGTGCGCGCGCCGATATCGACGACCAGCGAGCATCCGTTCAACTCGCTGTAGTTGAACTGAAACGCGTTGTAGAGCGCCATCGTCGCCAGGTCGACGATCGATGTGCGCAAACCGGTTTCCTCCACCGCACGGTTGATCTCGTCAAGTACCTCGGCTTTGACCGCGACGAGCACCACCTCGATCTGCTGGCCCGCGCCGCCCCCGACAAGCTGGTAATCCCAGACTACTTCCTCGAGCGGGAACGGAACATTTTGTTGCGCCTCGAACGCAATAATCCGTTCGGTCTTCTCCTGGCCGATAGCCGGCAGCTCCACGAAGCGCGAGAAAACGCATTCTTCCGCGATGGTGTAATTGACGCTTCCGCTCTCGATCTGGAGTTCTTCCAGCATCTCGCCCACCGCGGCGGTGATCTGTTCCGGCCGCACGCCTTTGCTGGCCGGATCGACAAAAACGTCGCGCGACAAATAACTACACAGGATCAACCCGCCCGGCGGCTGGGCGCGAAATTCCGCGAGCTCGATGCTCTGCGAACCAAGATTGAGCGTGATGATGCGTGTCCGGGGGGACATTCACCGATTAGAATTTCATGATTCGGCCGGATTGCGCCAGCTTAAAATGAGGAAACAGAGTCGTGAAGAAGTACGTCGAGGCTGTACCCGCCTGAGCCTTGTCCCAAAGCCCGAGATTCGCATTGCGAGATGCGATTCGGGCCTCTCCAACTCATGGCTTCTACATGATCAGAAATAGACGATTTCGACTCTCACGGCGACAATGGGAGCGAAATCACCAGCCCACCAACTAGGCCCGGTATCGCCGGCAATTCCTGTATCATCGTATATGTCTGGCCCCCATTTGACACTGTTGGGAACAAATATCCCCAGGCTCGGTCTCGTGGCAACGCTGTACTTTACGTGACAGTGGAAGGGTGCGTTGACCAGTCTGATTTGCAGCGCTGTTATCGCCTGGTCCTTTCCCGAATTGCCCGCCATTCCGCTCTGCGTCCATTTACTCCAGGCAGTGGTACCCGAAACACTTCGGGTGAAAACCTGGTATTCGAGAGAGGTCCCGGGGGGGATTACCCCCTGCAACGCGGCTCCAAATTCTTCCGCGCGGATCTTTCCGCCCGTATCACCCAGCTCCACGCCATTCTCAGCAGATGAGGTCCCGAGATCGTTATCAATAGCCCCTCCGCCGAAAAAGTTCATATAAAGCTCCCTGGTGTGGAGATCGTAACCAATTCTCGGACATCCCAGCAGAGGGTAAGGCACGCCCGGGCATCGCCCGTTTTCGGCCAGGATCCAGCCCTGCAGGTCGAGACCGGTGGACGACAATCGTTCTGTGTTATTAACAATGACCGTCAACTCGTTATCGCCCGCCTTGAAATGGTTACTATTTGTAAAGAAGGTTGCCGAACTGAAATCCGGGGCCGCTGTGTGGTGCGGCGAAATCTGATGACCGTTAAGAAAGACATTCGCGAAATAATCTGCCAGGAACTGGACCCTTAAGATCGGATTTCTGAAACCAGAACAGAGCTTGAATGGAAGCCGGTAGGTGTACTCGCCATCGCTCTTCAGGGTGCCGGGGATAACCCACAGAGAACCACCGAAAGGTGCGGCCCATGGGGAAGTAGGCGAGCTCAACGTTGCCTGGGCAAAGCCTGCACCGGTTCCCGGTCCCTTCACGTACCAGTCTGCGACACCGGTGCTGATATCCAACCCAAAGTCGTCGCATACTGGCAGACAACGCGGCTCGACGCGCTCGGTGTGAAAGGCGTTGACGGGTGCCTCGCCGCCAGCCACCGCCGTACCATAAACAGCGACCACATCCAGCTGAGCGGAACACTCAATGATCACCCACCCTTTAAGATAAGATGGCATGGGCACCCCGTCTCTCTTGAGCCGTTCCACAACGTCGGAGCAATCAATTTCCAGCGCCTCGTCCGGGCCCAGGGAGGCTTCCGCGAAAGTTGACACCGGCCCCACCTTTAGACCCGGCAGCCCAATGGCAACCTTCCAGCGAAGAATGACCGTATCGCAACGCGAAGGATTATGAACGTTGGTCGCTGTGGAATATCGACCGGGCGGCAGCGGATCGCGAGACTGTGCCGACGGCTTGATAATCCCGCATATCATCTTGACCGCATACTGAAAATCGACCCGTTCGCCCGGACCCCCCTCCCCGCAATTGCATTTACAGCTCATGAGATTATTTCTCCCTTCAATAGGATTCGGTGATTACCAATGCGGTACGCGGCCGTTCGATAGTCTGGCGAGACGTTGGGTGTGCTGATCTGCATAATTCTTCCTTGGGAGGGGTGTGTTTCGGGGTTGTAAGAAATGTCCTTGAGGGGAGTGCGACCTTGGGCCTCAGCGCCAAGTCGCCGGCACGCACCAAGGAGTGGGGGAACAAGTTTCGATCATGGGGGGAGCTGACGTCCTATTGAGCCAGGGTGCACAGCAGTACGTCAAGCTCCATTTGCAGAATCGCTGGGTATCGCGCCGGATCGGCCAGGAACGCTCGCGAGCGGTAGTCGCACAAGACCAACCCACCCGGCGGCTGAACGCGAAATTCCGCGAGCTCGATGCTCTGCGAACCAAGATTGAGCGTGATGATGCGTGTCCGGGGGGACATCCGGATGGGGGAAACTGGGATTTAGGTCCTTTGGTTTGCCGCACCGCGCGAATTAAGGCAAGCCGAAAACGCACCGCTTACCAAATCCCAATCAACAAATCCCAAATCCCAAACAAATCCCAAATCCAAAATCCGCCAGTCGGACGGATTCGTCCTTTGGCGAACAAATTCCAAAATACCAATCTCTTCTTTGGAGCCTTTCCCCTTTTGAGATTTCCTTGGGATTTGGGATTTCCGCTGGGCGGCCTTGGGCTTTGAGATTTCCGCCAAGCGGCTTCCGCGCTCAACGGGGACCCGGGAGGTGGGGCTCCATCTTTAAGACCGCTTCGATGTTATCCTTGATTCCGCGCCGGACCACCCAGCCTTTTCCCTCGAGACCTTCCGGCCCCTTGATATCGGTCCATTTGCCGTCGGCCTTTAAGACCGCGAGGCGGGAGCACCCGTAGTATTGGGCCTGGTCGCCACCCGGCTCGTCCAGATGAGCGAACGAAAGCGCCATGGTCCCGTCAGCGATCTGATAAATAAGAAGGTGCAGAAGAACGGAAGCACCGAGATTCGGACTGTCGGCCGTAGAGTTTCCGGCGATCAGCACCTCCTGCGCTCGTTTAACGGCAAGCCAATCCCATTCATGATTGAGCTCCGAATGGATCACCCTGATTCCGGAAAGATGAGTGCCGGTCAATTGCGCGCGGACCACAATCCAGCCTTTCACCGGGGAAATGAGCAGACTTTGATAGAATTTGGGGCTGATCGTTCTCTGCAACACCCGCGTGGGAATGACTCGCATCTCCGGCAGGGTCCGGGGCTGGGAGGCAAAAGTGCTGTCGAAGGAAACGGCCAGGGTCAGGCCGAGCATCAGGGTGAGGAGACGGGATCTTGTCGGTGAGATGGTTTTCATGATGGGGCCGGGTTCCTCCGTCATACCCGGTATGACTCGAAATCCCAAGCAATAAATCCCAAATCCCAAATCCGCCAGCCGGACGGATTCGTCCTTTGGCGAACAAAGGTCCAAATACCAATTCTCAAATGGTCGGAGCGTACTGGTCTTTTTGAGCCTTTTCCCCTTTGACCCTTTTGAGATTTCCTTGGGATTTGGGTTTTGGGATTTGGAGCTTATCGGCGTCAGCCGATTCGTTCTCGCAGCTCGTCGCCCTCGACGTCACGCCAGCGGAACAAAAAATCTCGTTCTTTATTGACCGGCGGATTTCAAATTATCAGAATCACTTCGCCCCGGAAACCCCCCAACCCCTTTCGCTCGATTTCTCCCTCCAGAAAACCCACAGAAATAAACCCTAGAAAGAAAACCCCAAATGAGAACCAACTCCGCCCTCTTCCGCACGACCGGCGTCCTCGTCACGCTGCTCCTGACGTTTGCCCTCGCCAGTCCGAATGCGCTCGCGGCTTGTGGGCAGTGTGACGACGTGGACATCTATTACGAATATGGCGGATCGACCGGACTCCAAGTCGAAATGGACTGCGACTATCCCGCCGGAGCAATCATCTACTATACAACAAACGGGTCGAATCCCACACACGACAGCCTTGGTAACCCGGGCGCAAACACCTTTATTTACGGCTGGCCCATTGAAATACCTAAACGGCAATGCGTGAATTTCAGGGCGCGGGCCTGGAAGCCTGGGGTGCCTTGCTACTACGATTCGGTGAACATCAGTGCTGAGACTATATGCAACCAAATCCCATAAGGGACGGCTGTGGCGTATCCCACGGGATCGCCCTCTAGCTCAAGCACTCCCAGGAAGCGGTCCGTGCCTGAAAAATCCTTCAGGCACGGGCCGGCTGAGTTGTCTCAACCCATCAACCCGAAACACTCCTCGCCTGGATCCAAATAGTCAAAAGTGAATGGAATCTGATGCGCGGCTATAGCGTCAAAAGCGGATGCGATTGTGGGGTCCGTAAGATTGTAGCCGAGCCACCGATAGAATGCGGGCCTTTTCTGATAGCGTCAGTAGAGGGTGATGACCCGGTGGAATATCAGGTGAGCGAATTTCCGCGGTTCCATTGTTCCACAGAAACACTAGCACCCGGGAAAGGTTCGTAATTTGATTTCCAAGAAACGCGATCTCGATTTCAGGATGCGAACGCGTTTGAAGTGATCGTCCCGATTAGGCAAGCCGAAAATCGTCGTCCCCTAAGAAATCCCAATTAACAAATCCCAAATCCGCCAGTCGGCTTCAGCCGATTCGCTCCCTTAGCT